>NZ_JBHSBY010000036.1:0-53278 GCF_042650905.1 Pedobacter jamesrossensis
CTTTGATGGGTAGGGGTTGATTTTTCAGTAAGCTTAGAAAACACTAAATATTCATCAATAAATAAACTATTTTTATCAAACCTGATTTTTATCGGACAGTAATGTTTATAAATATGCACTTCCTTTCCCTTGATTATTTTTTTTCCAGCAATTTCAACCAAATCTTTATTTCTAGCCATCCCTGTTGAAATATATCCACTAGAAAAATCCCATTCTTTTTCAAGAAATAGGTTACGTATTTCACTTGTAATAAATCCATTGCTTCTGAAATCAGAATTTTCAAGTAACGTAAACCTAATGGCATGCCTCAACGTTGGCCTAGATTCTAAGAGGGTATAATATTCAATATTGTTTTTATGTTTAAGTGCTAGTTTTTCTCGGAAGCAAACATCTATTTCAAGATCTTCACTATTGATCTTATTTATTGATACTGTGAAAAATTCTGAAGCTTTATTGATAGTATCAATACTGAATTCAGCCTTATTAGACTTAATCAATCTCAGTTGTTTGTCAGAAATACCTAATAGGTTTGCAAACATAATATCTGTCAGTCCTGAGTAATCCAATAATTTAAAGATATTTCTCGTAATAATTTTGAGACTTAGATTGGCCATTTCGCTAATCTCGAGCAACACAAGACAACAAAAACGGTAATTTATTTCTTTTCTTGATGTCTATTGTGTAAGTTTGATTTATAATAAATAGGTATAAATAAGAGTTTTGCAACTCCAATCTCAGGCCGTTGATGCAAAACAGTAGATTTATACCCACTTCTTATATGGTTTATGTTATTTTAGCATTTCTAAATAAGAGTGGGTTTCTGCTGTAAATCCGTATCAACGTGAGGCCTGAGAACTGAATGGAGTTACGGTATGTGGGAGCCCACTTTTATAGTCTCTACACCAAGCAAGACTCGTATAACCGATACGAGTATGAATTTTAAACCAACACATCTTTTCGATCACCTCATCTCCTTGGTGATCTGCGCTCCAGAATAGCTCTATAAAATAAGGCAGAGAACCCTAATGGTTAATGATAGAAATAGAATAGGTTCTTATAATGCTCCCTGCCTTATTTTTCGCTCCTTCTCAAGGATTATCTCTTCTAAAACCAACTAACTGAATTCATGAAAAAAACGATAAAAATAGTCGTAATGGCTACGCTATGCCCTTTTCTTCCCAATCGTGAAAGGCCCTGCGAAAAATCAAAGCAGCAAAGACCAATTACAATCAGGCTACTTGCAGCACTTGCATTTAGAGAAACTAGGCCAAAAAAATTATTCCACAGCTTAACAATATTAGTCTTGGTGCTAATGTTTTCTTTAATCAGCGGCGTAAACGGACAAGAAAGTTATTCGAATATCCAGCCTTTACGGATCGGGGAAAAAGTGCCGGAAAATTTCTGGAAGATAAAACATACTTTTTTCGGCCAAGGAAAAATTACTATTCATGATCTATCCATATATAGGGGCAAACTCTTGGTCCTGAACTTTTGGGCTACCTGGTGCGGTAGCTGCGTAGCACATATGCCGGATAATGAAAAAATTTCAACAGAATTAAATGGTATTTTTTACCTAGTGCCCATCACCAGGGAACCTTATACTAAAATTTCTAATTTTTTTTCAAACAATGATCATGTTAAGAATATCAAGCTTCCAACAATTGTATCGGACGTTGCCCTAAAAGATTTTTTTCCTCATCAGATCTTGCCCCATTATATCTGGATAAGTAAAGAAGGGGAAGTACTTGCTTCATCCGAGCATGAGATGTTCACAAGGGATAATATCCGAAAATTAGCTAATGGCAGAGAAGTTTCCTTAGATGAAAAGATTGACCAGGATATGGATAAACCTCTTTATTTATCAAAAGAGATCCAAGGCAATGTTGAAGTTCGCCAATCTACGATACTCATCAAAGGCCGCATTAAAGGGCTTCCTACTATTAAGAAAATAAGAACAAAAGAAAATAAAACAACTGGCGTGCTGTATGCTAACCAACCTTTATTAAGAATCTATGCAGATCTGGGAAAAGGCTTAATCTCTGGCTTCAACCGTAAGAGAATAATAATAGCGCATGATAACCTCACCCCATTACAATCAGATAATGGCGAATTCGGAGATGAAGAATACTACTCTTTCGACGTTAACCAAACCCCATTTACAGATTCCATATTGCTTGAGCAGCTAAATCTTTCTTCCGGATTTTTAGGCAGAATAGAGAACAGAAAGGTCGCCTGCATGATACTTTCGAAAGTTGGCCCAATTCAAAAACTGGCCTCTTTGGGTGGCGAAAGGGTTAATGGGCTTTTTGAAAAAGATTCCAGCTGTATCCGCAATGGTACAATAAAAGCGATGGTCGCACGGATGAATGATATTGATATCCCTCTGCCAGTTGTAATTGATGAGACCGGGATCAGTGAGCGTATCGATATCAGCCTTAAATCGGATCCATCAGATTTAAACGGACTGAATAGAGAGCTGAAAGATTATGGCCTGGCACTTATCCCACAGGAAAGAAATATGGATATGCTTGTGATATCAAAGGGGAAAACAGTTCAGCAGAAATCAACGGAAATTCAAAAAGCAGGATTATGAGAAATACCTTATTGACATTATTATTTATATCGGTTTCAACGTTTGTCCATGGACAATATATCGTGAAGGGAAGAATAACGGGTGCCAACATGAGTCTTGCTGGTGCCTCAGTAAAATCAACCGATAATAAAATAAAGGTCACCAGTGATTCAGCCGGACGCTTCGAGTTCCGCACATCTGAAAAAGAAATCACGATATTGATTTCGCACATTGGTTTTAATACAGAAAAACTAGCAGTAAAGCTGCCACAGGATTTATCACTTACGATTAACCTTAATGCATCTGAAAGACAACTGGAAGACGTATCAGTATCCACAGGTTATCAGCTTGTACCAAAAGAACGATCAACGGGAGCTTTTGATTTCATCAAAAAAGAGACCTTCAACCAGCAAGTCAGCACCGATGTGTTGAGCCGTCTTGAAGCAATTGCCAATGGTGTAAGTTTCAACAGAACGACGCAATCAGCTTCAGGATTGATCATCAGAGGGCTAAGTACATTCAGTGGACCAAAACAACCTCTTATCGTCGTTGACAATTTCCCATATGAGGGGGACCTTAATAACCTGAACCCAAATGATGTAGAAAACATTTCAATTTTGAAAGACGCCGCTGCATCTTCAATCTGGGGGACCAGGGCAGGCAATGGAGTTATTGTGATCACAACCAAAAAGGGAAAGTTGAACACCGCCTTAAAAACGGAATTCAACACCAATTTAACAATAGTAGGTGAGCCAGATCTTTCTTACATACCGCAGCTTTCTTCATCAGTCTATATCGATATTGAGCGGATGCTCTTCGCAAATAAATACCGCTTTTCAGACACATCTTCAACCAGACGCCTTCCATTCAGCCCGGCATATGAGCTGATGTTTAAACAGCTCAATGGTAAAATAAGCAAGACAGAGTTGGAACGGCAGTTATCTGCTCTTGCAGCCGTTGACCTAAGAGATGAGTACCAGAAAGCTATGTATAGAAAAGCTGTCAACCAACAGTATGCATTAGCTTTGAGCGGTGGAACGGCGAAAGCCTCATGGTATTTTTCTTCGGGCTATGACAGAAATATCAGTAACCTTCATGCTGTTTACGACCGTGTAAATCTCAATTTCCAGAATTCTTATGCTCCGGAAAAATTCATAAAGCTCAACACGGCCATCCGCTACACCCAGAGCAAAAGCACCGGAGGAAGGCCCAGTTATGGAAGCATCAGGATGACTAATCAAGAACTTCCGCCATATACAAGGTTTATGGATGATAACGGAAATGCTTTATCTATCGCACGAACCTATAGGCAAAATTATATCGATACTGTGGGAAAGGGAAAGCTATTGAACTGGAATTACTATATGGATGATTACCGGAATAATTCCGCTGTGAATAAAATTAGTGACCTTGTCTTAAACCTCGGTGCAGATCTCAGTCTGGCCAAATGGTTAACCGGAGAGCTCAAGTACCAGTATGAGAAGCAGGATGCAAATTCCGATTTTCTAAATAGCGCGGACAGTTATCTCGCGCGAAACCTGATCAATCAGTATAGCCAGATCAATCAGGCAGCTGGCACGGTAAAATATATTGTTCCAAAGGGCGGCATACTGGACCAGTCAGCAAATCTGCTTATAGCTCAGTCCTTCCGTGCACAGCTTAATTTTAACAAGGCATGGGGTAAACATGAAGCTGCCGCATTGGCCGGAGTAGAACTGAGGGACCAGAGCCTCAACGGAACAACCAACAGAACTTTTGGATATGACCCCGAACTGATCACCTACCAAAATACGGACCTGACCATATCCTATCCGAGTATTGTAAACGGGGCAAGGTCGTTTATTCCGGATATGTCCGGTTTCACAGGGACAACCAACCGGTTCGTATCCGCGTTTTTTAACGGTGCGTACACTTATGATGGAAAGTATGTCATCTCAGGAAGTGCGAGGAGGGATGCATCGAACTTGTTCGGTGTAAACGCCAACGATAAATGGAACCTTTTATGGTCCCTGGGTGGGGCATGGAACATCAGCCGAGAATCTTTTTACGACGTGCAATGGCTTTCCTATCTAAAGCTAAGGGCAACATATGGGTTTAGCGGAAATGTAGACCTTAATCGGTCGGCGGTAACCACTGTACAGTTCCTTAACACCTCTCCCTACACCCTTACACCTATAGGACGTTTCTCACAGTTTGCCAACCCTGAGCTCAGATGGGAAAAGGTGAGGATGACCAATGTAGCCATTGATTTTGCAACTACAGGAAACAGGATCTCTGGCAGTATTGATTTTTTCTGGAAGCATTCCAGTGACCTGTTCGGGCCTTCACAGATGGACTATACTACAGGTACATCGACCACAATCACACGCAACATCGCTTCACTCAATGGAAAAGGGTTTGACCTGGCGCTTAATTCGGTAAACTTAAGCGGACCCGTTAAATGGACAAGCAATATAAATTTTAGCGTTTACCGGGACAAAGTAGGCGCGTATTATAAAAACGCAGTAAATGGAAGTGATTTTCTGACTGGGGCATCGCCCAGTGTAACAGCAGTTTCAGGAAAGCCTTTGTATGCCATGTATTCATATCGTTGGGAAGGGCTGGACCCGCAGAACGGTGATCCAGTCGGCTTTATTAACGGGCACAAAAGCAAAAACTACAATGCCATCATCGGGGATTCAACAAAAGTCACGGACCTCATATATAGCGGATCAGCGTTACCCACGGTTTATGGCTCTATTGGAAATTCTGTGAGCTACAAGAACTTTTCGGTCACGCTCAGGGTACTCTTTAATCTGGGATACTATTATCGAAGGGGAGCAGTGAACTATAGCACACTATTTTCCTCAAACCTGGGCGGGCACCCTGAACTTGAAAACCGATGGAAAAAGCCTGGGGATGAGATAAGTACAAATGTTCCGTCGATGATATATCCCACTAGCAGTAGTCGTGACAGTTTTTATGCCGGTTCTGAGGCTACAGTTGAAAAAGGCGACCATGTCAGATTACAGTATATCAATCTTTCCTATGATTTCACGCGGAATACCTTAAGAAAACTTCCTTTTCAGAACCTGCGGATTTATGCAAATATCAGCAACCTGGGAATCCTATGGGCTGCCAATAAAGAGGGTATAGATCCAGAGTACCGGCTAAATGCAGTCCCACCACCAAAAACATTTGCTTTTGGAATAAACCTCACACTTTAAATGATAAGACATGAAAACACTCAGTATTTTGATAGTGGTATGCGCGGTCTGTACGCTAGCATCCTGCAAGAAATTTCTTGATAAAGAGCCTAAAAAATCTCTGGTAATCCTCAGGACCCTCGCCGACCTCCAGGGAATTTTGGACGATTACGAGAACATCATCAATGAACCCTACTCAATGGAAATGAGTGCTGATGACTACTACATCACTACGGCTGATTTCCTGGCCCTGAATGGGGAAGAGAACAGACGGGTCTATATATGGGAACTCAGCTATCTATTCGGGAGCGGGGCAGCAACAGAATGGTATTTTTCATACCAGCACATCTATAGGGCAAATACTGTTCTGGAAGTTATTGAAGGCATCCAGCGGACACCTTCCAACGCTTCAGAATGGGACAATTTAAAGGGCCAGGCATATTTTTTAAGGGCCAGGGCATTACTGGGTGTTATCAATACCTGGACATCTGCATATGACCCAAGATCATCTTCCACGGATCTTGGGGTACCAATCAGGTTAGGTACAGATCTTAATGTGCCTTCAACAAGATCAACTCTTGAGGAAAGCTATAGGCAGGTTATTGCTGACCTCAAGGAGGCGATTCCACTACTGCAACAAAATCCCCTGCACGTCTTTAGGTCGTCAAAACCTGCTGCATTGGGATTATTGGCAAGGGTGTATTTATTTATGGGACAATATGATAAATGTCTGGAGTATGCAGATAGTTATTTAAAGATTAAAAATACCCTGATTGATTATAATACCTTAAATCCAGCTACCAATTACCCGATTCAGGAGTTCAACAGCGAGGTAGCTTATGCCTGCGCCATGCCGACACCTCAGGCCCTTGGAATTTCAAGGGGAAAGGTAGATACAGTGCTTTTTAGGACTTACCAAAATGGAGATCTCAGAAAAACTATTTTTTTCAGGGATAACAAAAACGGCACTTATGGCTTTAGGGGAAGTTACCAAGGAAGTCTTTACCTTTTTTCAGGGATTGCCACAGATGAAATTTTTCTGATGAGGGCAGAGAGTCATGCGCGGCTTGGAAACCTAGACGCAGCAACTGATGATCTTAACACTTTGCTTAAGTCAAGATGGAGCAAATCACAGGCGTTTATCCCGGTATCGATAAAAAATAAAGATGAAATGCTAAGTATGATATTATTAGAAAGGAGAAAAGAGCTATTGTTTAGAGGGCTAAGATGGCCAGAGTTAAAAAGGCTGAATAGGGACGGGGCAAATATTCTGGTTTCAAGAAATGTCAACAACAGGATCTATACCTTAAAACCTAATGATCTGCGATATGCTTTACCTATCCCAGAAGGAATTATTGGTCTGACCGGAATGCAGCAAAACCCCAGGTAAAAACAGCTGTTGCCAGCAGAACACTGGCAACAGCTGATAAATATTACTCGAACGGACGTTTAGAAACATTCGTATCTTCCATTATATCCTGATCCGTTTTGTCCTCCAGGTAACTATCGATAGTGGTAGGAACCGTAACTTGACAAGGAATCTGCGCAAGACCACCACAAGGTGATGCATCCCCTGGATCGCTTGACCAGTTTGACGGATCGTTCGCCCCTGCTACATCACTACCGGTATAGTAGTAAGTTGTCACCTTTGCATTGGCGTTTTTACTTTCTTTGTTAAAAGGTTTAAACGCAAAAGTCAAACCCATGATTGCTACTAAAGCAAATGTAAACATAGCTCCAAGCCATGTTTTTTTAGTATTAAATGATTTGGTATACATACCGATATTGTTTAAATTTAAAATGATTTAATTATGGTCGCCCTTGCGGCGGGCATTCCGAAAAAGGACTGTTCAACTTTGGACAGCCTTTTTCCTTTTATCAGGCCTCACGGCCTCGCCGGGAACGGCGCATATTTTCGAACATGTGGAAAATGGACAACTACTCTCTTTCGGGCCTGGTATTTATTGGTTTGGGTTAATACAATTGAAATTATTCCATCTCCTGCATCCAGACATTTTTTAATCATACAGAGGAAAAGCATCGCCAATTCGGCAGGGCAGATCCGGAAAACTAATCCCGGTATCCGTTCAATCCATATCGCTATCCTTAAAGTCTTCATAATTTCATGTCTTTAACTAACAATTACCCTTTGCAACAACCTGGCTGTTGCCTGCCCATTCTAAAATACATGCGCTTATCGCTGCGCCTGCGCCCCTTGTGGAAAGTCCGGTTTAAAACTTTCGAGCACCTGCCGGTTTCCGCACCAATAACCCAATTAACCTTCGGGCGAGCTATCTTAGCGCTTTCTACTTTACGCCCGGGAAGGGCGGCTGAACACAGGTGCTACCCTGCATATCTTAATACTATTTTGCCAGAATCAATTGGCTTTAGTCTTTTTATTCGAACGTTGCTTTTCCTGCTGTTCAAGTCTCTTAAGCAGCTCCTCTCTCTTAGCGGCACAGACAATAACACTTTCCCGCTCCTGCTGATAATTGATTACTTGTTTATTTCCTTTACGGGCTAGTGTTTCCAACCTCAAATCCGTTACCTGATCCTCGCAGGTACAGTTTTTCTGGGGAAATAATGTAGCCAGACCAACACCAAGGAATACCGCAATGAAGCTAAAAAGTGTTTGATAAGTTTCTTTTCTCTCCGGTTTTCGCAGCTTCAACCACAGAAATTTATATTCTTTCCTTTGTGACCCGGATGGCATTTCATCAAAATTTTCGTTCATGACCTATCGTATTGGTTGAATAAATTTAGGGTTATCCATCCAAAAAAAATGCGCATTAATGGGTGTTATTCCCTCACCTGTACATAATTAAGGTGTGAACTGCTCCTCAATTTGTTGAAGTAGCCCAAATGACTGGCCAATAAAAAGGGGTTTTTGTACTTTTATGAAACTAATAAGGCAGTTTATGCACAACAGAAAATCAGATGGCAAAAATTCTCCGGATTATTTCAGCTTCGGCTGGATGATGGTGATTGCGCTGTGCATAACGATCTGTCTTAACTGGCCAACGATGAACTCGCGATTCTGGAATACCTTTAACCAAAACTGGTACCATATTGCGTGTGCAAATACTTTCGCAGCAGTATTCTTAATGATAACTTTTACAAATATTTTCACAATTTATCTGGATTCAAAGTGGTTGTGGGAAGAAAATTTGTGGAAAAGACTCTTTTTTCAGGTTCTTCTAGGACTCATGGTCCCTATTCTAATCTGTTATTTTTTTGGCTTGGCTTCCTTTTATTTTCTCAAAGTCAATATTAATTCGACAAGGTACATCAGAAATATGACCAGTCTGCTGGTGCTTATATGCATCATGATCAATCTACTGCACATAGTGCTTTACTATATCAATAAAGTTCCAGAATGGATAAAGAATGAGGCTCTAAACTCAAAAACAGACCTTCCCGAACATTTGTATATTCCTGATGGAAAAGGAGAAAAGAAAATTGCAACGGAAACCATTGCCTACATCTTCATTGATACTAAGACCACCTATATCCAGCATCACAACGGCGATCGCAATGTGTGCTTTGTAGCATTGGACAATCTTTATGAAAAACTTGACCATGCGCTATTTTTCAGAGCTAACAGAACCTATATTGTTTCAAGATTAGCCGTGGAAGGCTATGAAAAAGTTACTGACAGAAGTTTATCGGTCAAGGTACTGCCAAAAACAAAGGAAAACATATCGGTCAGTCGGTTAAAAGCGACACAGTTTATTCAATGGTTTAGAGCTTCATTTTGAAGCTTAGGTCTTAAAATCTTAATTACCATTTTATGGTCAAGTAAAAAAGCTCAATTCCTTCTCACTCAACCTCAAACCAAAAACCTAAAGATAGCTAGCTGTAAAATGAAGAGATTTTTCTCCGTAAATGCAAAAGCAAAAAAAATTAAGGTGGTGCGGTTGGTTTTTGCAGGCCGCAAATGCGCGATGGGTGAATTTTCTAAGAACATGCTTTTTGAGGGTTTTTATTAATCAATTATATCACTCCCCTTCATCGCTGCATACCCTGACCCTGCTCCCTTGCTTTCCGCCTTCTTCGCTTTTCTGCTTCTTCAATCGTGTCAGATGCGATATCCGGAATAAAAGCGGGCTCCATTAAAACTTCCAAAAATTCACCTACGGTTTTACCAGTCGATTCGAGCATGTCTCTGGCAGATGAAAAAATTCCTTCAGCGACACCTAAAGCAAGTTCATTAACCATAGACCTGCTTTGATGATTATTCTTGGATGCCTCATTCAATATACCCAGCTGCTCCCTTTGCTGCAGGCTCCCGTTCTTTAAAATATTTGCATAAGCAAGCGTATCTTTCAGGTTTCGTTCAAAGCCAAACTCCTCATCAAACAAAGTCTCCCCACATTGCTTAAAAGCCATCCGGTCAAACTGGCCCATTTTTTTAGAGTGCTCCGCGTTTCTTCCCTTCGAGCTGTTCATAGGGCTGAGCTTTATTTTATTGGTGATATCCTTGCGGCTGACAATCACCTGTATATGCATCTGGTCTCCGCTCTTTTTTCTCCACGTTTCCTGCTACCATCCTTTACCGCCACATTGTTATAATTATTATAGCATGTAACTTTTTTCAACGCTACTAGGTATAATAAAGAGCTTGATTCATCATCAAGGGCAGTCCTAAATTAATTCAGAATCACTGATGGCTAGTTCAATCTAGTGCAATGAGTAAATTTAGGTTTACCCCCTATTCCTTGACGTAAATTTCCCTTTCAATATTGTTGCCTTCTGTACATTTACTGTTGTCATGGTAAACATTTTGTTTAATTGAATGAAAAGCAGCTACTTTTGCCATAATGATTATATTTAATAAATGAACTGTAAAAAAATTCAATAAACACCACATTTCCATACGGTAAACCGTAAAAGCGCACTTGATTCAAGATATTTAATCTAAAGATTCGAACGCCGGGCAAACTAGTCACAAATAGCAACTACCAACATGTCATTACCCAAAAGTAAACTTCAAAAAATCATCCCGGTAAGTTGTGCGATTATTGTTTCCGAAGACAGCAAAATATTGGCAACCCAAAGAAGTTCAAGAATGTCATTATCATTAAAATGGGAATTCCCCGGTGGTAAAATTGAAAGAGAAGAAAGTCCAGAACGAACAATTGTTAGAGAAATCAAGGAAGAGCTACACATTGAAATTAGCATCAATAGTCAATTGCCATCGGTGACTCACCATTACGAAAATTTCAGCATCATTCTCATTCCTTTTATCTGCAAAATAGAGCACGGCGAGATAAAACTCACCGAGCATCAAGCATTCCGTTGGCTTAATCCTAATAAGTTATTAGATTTGGATTGGGCAGAAGCTGACATACCAGTGGCTCAACATTACCTGCAAACGCTCAATAAATAACATATGTCATTCGAACTCGGTCTGTACGAACAATTGATTACCAAAATAATTGCTTCAAAACTCGACCAAATGGATGAGGAAAAGTTCTTCATTCAAAAAGCTGTACTCGATAAATCAGAAGCGGCCAGATACTTAAGTGCTTATCTCTCTGAAACTATTCAGTTCGCTTTACAACAAGTAAAGGAAGGTGAACACGGTGGCATTCAAAAGAAAATCGAACTATCCAACCAGATTATACAAGTACTCATTTCGGCCTTACCAGATTTAACCCTAACCAATAACCTAATCACCTCGGAAGGTCAACTATTAGAAGCCGTTTTATCCATTGAAGATTCACCTTTTCCGGACCTAAAGGAGCGTGTAAAGCAGATTATGCCTTATACTAGATTAAGTCAGAGCGAATTATTTACCGGAAGTAATGCCGGCATTTCTTTGGAAAGTGAAATCAAAAAAGAAATTCTATCAGCCGATGAAATCTGCTGGCTTGTATCCTTCATCAAGTTTTCAGGTATTAGGATTTTTAAAGATGAGCTGCAGACTTTCACCAACAGTGGGCGAAAATTAAAAATCATCACCACCACTTACATGGGGGCAACGGATGTAAAGGCCATAGAATTTCTGTCGGGCTTGAAGAATACAGAAATTAAAGTTTCTTATAACACAGAGCATGAACGCTTACATGCAAAAGCTTATTTGTTTTTGAGAAAATCAGGTTTTGATACAGGTTATATTGGCTCTTCCAATCTATCCCGTTCAGCATTGACCAACGGCTTAGAGTGGAATTTAAAGGTCACCCAAAAAGAAATTGGACATATTATAGCTAAGTTTAAAAAAACCTTCGATACCTATTGGGCCGACAAGGAGTTTGAAAGTTATAGTATCGGTACTGACAAAGCTAAATTAAGCAATGCTTTAAAGCAACAAAGCACGCGCGACTATCGGGGCATTTTATCTTTTTTTGACATCACACCAAAACATTTCCAGCAAGAGATTTTAGAACAATTGGAATCTGAACGGATCAATCACCACCGGTATAGGGATTTAATTGTTGCCGCAACCGGTACTGGTAAAACTGTTATTTCCGCCTTTGACTACAAACGGTTCAAAGACTATAATCCGCAAGCTAGATTACTTTTCATCGCGCATAGAAAAGAACTACTTGAACAGGCGCAGGATATCTTTCGCCATGTATTACGTGATGCCAACTTTGGAGATCTATGGGTAGATGGAATAGAGCCGATGCAATATGAGCATGTTTTTGCATCCGTTCAAACCCTGAACAACCGCTTGTCTGGTTTGAAGCTAAGTGCTAACTATTACGATTTTATCATTATTGATGAAGTACACCATATTGCCGCAAACACCTACCGCCCTGTTCTGGACAGGTTTGAGCCAAAAATATTGCTTGGCTTAACTGCTACACCCGAGCGGATGGACGGCGTTGATATTTTAAAAGATTTTGATCATACCATTGCAGCAGAAATCAGGCTGCCAGAAGCGCTGAATAGCAAACTCCTTACACCATTTCAATATTTTGGCCTATCAGACTCAGTGGATATTAGTCAAGTCCAATGGAAAAATGGCAGGTATGAAAGTAAGGAGCTGACCAAAATTTACACCAGTGATGACCGGCGGGTCCAAGAAATATTGAATAACTGCGAACAGTACCTTACCGACGTTCATCAGGTAAGAGCGCTTGGCTTTTGTATAAATACCGAGCATGCCCGGTATATGGCAGAAAAATTTATTTTTTATGGATGGAAGGCAGATTACCTAACTGCTGAGAATGCATCTGCTAAAAGGGAGGGAATTCGTAAGCGATTATACAATAAGGAAATCAATTTTCTGTTTGTCGTGGATATGTTTAATGAAGGAATAGACATCCCAGAAGTTGATACTGTGCTTTTTTTAAGGCCTACTGAAAGCTTAACCGTTTTCTTGCAACAATTAGGCCGGGGTCTGCGCCTGGCACCAAACAAAGATTTCCTAACAGTACTGGATTTCGTAGGTCAAGCGCGCGTAGAATATGATTTTGAACATAAGTTTAGGGCACTTGTAGGAAAAACCAATACACCTATTTTGAAAGAAGTGGAAGAAAATTTCCCGCACCTGCCGCTAGGTTGTAGCATAGTTTTAGAAAAGAAAGCAAAATCTGTAATCATAGCCAATATTAAAGCAGCAACAGGGCTAAACCGCAGGCAGCTTATTATTAAGCTACAGAATTTCAAACACCAATCGACACTTGCTCTATCTCTGCAAAACTTTCTGAACTTTACAAGTTTGGAATTAGCCAGCATCTATAAAAAGGGGAGTTGGAAAAGGTTATGTGCAGACGCGGGATTAATTGATAATTTTCAAGACCCCTTAGAAAATCAGATTACCAAAGGCATTAAAAAACTCATGCAGTCCAATTCTATTTCTTACTTTAAATTTCTTTTGAATTTTATTGAAAATGATTTTAGTATCAGTGCACATGTTACTGGGCAGGAAAGGCTAATGAGCCTCATGTTCTACTATGACTTTTTCCAATCTGATACTAAATCTGATTTTAAAACCCTAACGGATTGTTATCAGGCATTGAGATCAAATCATGTAATGCTAAGTGAATTAACGGAAGTGATTCATTACCTTATCGAGCAGGTTAAATTTATAGAAAAACCTATCAACCTGCCGTTTGCCTTTCCCTTGAAAGTACATAGCAGATACAACAGAGACCAGATTCTGGTTGCACTGCAGCTGCATCAATTTGAAAAAGCTTCATCCAATCGTGAGGGGGTAGCTTTAAATAGCAAGCTTAATACAGAAGCGCTATTTGTTACTTTAAAAAAATCAGAGAAAGAGTACTCTCCCACGACATTATATGATGACTACGCCATTAATGAAACGCTATTTCATTGGCAGTCGCAAAATGCAACGAGTTCAACCTCGCCCAAAGGCAGATCATACATTGAACAAAAAAAACTCGGCAAACACATTTTAATCTTTGTGCGAGAGCAAAATGATGATGAGTTTGGGAATACCATGGGCTATGTGTTTTTGGGAAAAGCAGGTTTTATGGAAAGCGAGGGGGATAAACCGATGAATATTCAATGGCTGCTTAATGAACCTATGCCCGCATACCTATGGAAAGATACCGCTAAATTAGCCCAAGCTTAAACGTAAATTGAAAAATGTTGAACTCCGCCCTCCAGAAATACCTCAAAGCATTCGTAGGCCTTAAACGTGGTATTACTAAATATGGCCTTGCGCCACATAAGCCAGTTTTATTACTAAGCTTAATTGAACTTATAGACAAAGGCACCGTAACCAACAACCAATTTGAAGTTAATGCCGATTTGGTGGCAACTTTCAAAGAAAACTGGCTTTTACTCGTCCCGACATTACATCAGTCAGATTTTACTCAGCCGTTTTACTACCTACAAAGTGAAAAGGCAGCAGGCAAATCATTTTGGTCGTTACAGCCCAATTTGGGCATGCAGATTAATTCGCACATTAAATCAGTGAATCGATTAAGCGAAACTTGTGCCTTCGGTTACTTTGAACCAGAGCTCGCTATTTTATTGACTGATCAGACAAATAGAATGATTGCAAGAAATCTTTTATTGGATACTTATTTCTCAACTTATAAAGCTAATTTCATATTGGCAAAAAATCATGGAGAAGGCTACCTTCACCAGCTGGAAGAGTTTGTATTAAATGAACCCGAGGCAAACTATAAGCGGGTTATTATTAATACAGAAGAGGATATCTTTGTGCGAAACGGACTCTTCAAAAGGCTCATCCCTAAAATCTATGGTAATCAATGTAGCATTACTGGCATGCAACTCAGCAGCACATTTGGCCATAGCTTTGTTGACGCTTGCCACATCGTACCTTTCAATGTCAGTCATAATGACAAAGTAACCAATGGTATCGCTTTATGTCCAAATTTACACCGCGCTTTTGACCGTGGACTCGTTAGCATTTCAAACGACTATACGGTTTTACTTTCGAATCATTTAATTGAAAACGAGAAACACACCTATGCATTGAATAGCTTAACCCATAGAAAAATCCTATTGCCGAAAGAACGAATCCATTTTCCTGAGCTTGCTGCAATAACATGGCATAGGGAAAACGTTTTTAAAAATTAATTCCGTGCAACAAAGCAAATAGAACCACCTGAAAACTAATCAATTAGTTGTTATTCAGCAAAAAAACATTTATCTTCATTCCATCAGATCTTCCGGCAATGAAAAAACTAGTTACCTTATTTCCTCTTTTACTGTTAAGCATCAGCGTTTGGCCCCAAAAACCTACTCCAGAGCCACTCATTATCCAGGGTAAACTCACAGGTTCGCCCGAAAGAATGCTGAAAATTTTTTTTATCGACGAAAAGGAAAAAATAATCCTTGACACCATCCACCTTGAGAAGGATGGTGCATTTTATTTTAAGACTACAAAAATCAACCGGCCCCAGCGTACAAGCATACAAATGAACCAGACGCAGATCAATCAGATTTATGTAGCCCCAGGCTATAAACTGACCATTACTGGCGATGCATCTGATTACAAAACACTGTTTACTACTAAAAAAATCAGTGGTAAAGGAGCGACAGCCAACCTTTACCGGGTAAAGCTAGATTCGCTTTATGCATCTAGACCACGAGGTAAAGCTTGGTATGAGATGAATTTGGAAGAGCTACTGCTCTACATTAAAACGGAGCGAAAATTACAGGATTCAATCTATAAAATTGTGTTTTCCAAAAAACCAGCAGACGAGAAGTATTTCGATACTTTCAAGACCATGATTTCCATAGACAATCAGTCCATCGCATTATATAATATACTGGAGCATATTGCCATGAATAAATACAGCCCAGAGAAAATGATCGACCTGGTTCAGCAACATACACCAGAAGCTTTTAAAAAAGGGATTTCAAATGATGCTTACCTCAGTGCCGAAGACTATAAAACCTGGTTATTGGGGGATTATCTTTCTTACCGCAAACAACTCGATAAAGTCAAAGATTCAACCCTATCCAAACAACCTGGTTATGGACTCAAAACCATACAAGCGGCTTTTAGCGGAAAGGTCCGCGATTATTATATTTATAAAGTAGTGACTAGCAGTATTGGATCTTCTAAATCCATCGAGGCCCTGAACGCGTCCAAAAAAAGACTAGAACCATACCTTGCCTCCCTTGCCGATGACACCTATAAGGACGAAATTAACGCAACTTATATGGATAAAGAAAAACAACTGATGGAGGTACAAATTGGAAAGCCTGCGCCAGATTTCACATTGCTTAGCGCGGAGGGAAAAACTTACCGCCTGGCGGATTTCAAAGGAAAAGTGCTTTACATCGATCTTTGGGCCAGTTGGTGCGGCCCATGCCGAAAAGCCATGCCTGATTATAAAAAGCTTTACGATAAACATAAAGACAAAGAACAAATCGCTTTTCTTGGTATTGCTGTTTCTGATGGCGAGAAAGAATGGCGTCAGGCACTCAAGGAAGAAGGCCCCGAATGGATACAGCTGCATGACAAGGAGGGAATTATTTCCAGATCCTACATCGCCAATGCCATCCCAAAATACATCATCGTTGATAAGCTGGGTAATATTGTCAGTTTCGATGCACCCGGACCAGAAGATCCGCAAGCCGAGAAACTGCTACTTGCTGAACTGGCTAAGGAATAAACATTACATACAAAGAACTTATTTCCATTATAAAATAGCTTTCAGTTTTCTGCCTTTTGAACTATTCCTTAAATTCTGATTTGCATGATTAACCTCAAAATTCTAGAAATTAATATGAGGGTAAAACATTATTTTGCCCTCACATAAAGATATAAATAAAACAAACTAAAAATACCCCAAACATGAAGACGACGCTACTCTCCTTATTCTTTTTATTAACCTTAAGTCACACAAAAATCTTTGCACAAACTGAATTCACAGCCCAGCAAATCATCGAAAAATCAATAGAGGCTACCGGTGGAAAACAGTACCTGCAGTCCATTAAAACACTTTACTCGGATATGACCACAGAAATGGAAGGTCGTAAGGTCAACTGGGTTACCAAAGAAATGCTGCCAAATAAAGGTTCATTTATGATTATCTACCAGGGCCGTACCGTTTTCAAGAACATTTACGATGGAGAGAAAGGCTATGAAGTATCAGCAGGAACAAAGAAGCTATCCGACCAAGCAGAGTTTAGTGATAAAAAATTCCGCAGGAATATTTTCAACGAACTGGATTACATAGATCCCAGCCTATATACCTTAACGCTTGAAGGAACCGAAAAAGTTGATAAAGAGGACTCCTATAAAGTCAAGGCCGCCTGTATAAATGGTACTGTTAGAATGCTCTATTATAGTACAAAAACATTCTTTCAGCTGCGTGAGGACAAATCCACAACCGAGAAAGGAGGCTTCAGCAGTACTTATTTTTCAGATTACAAGAAGTTCGGAAAATTAACCTGCTACTCCCAGATGAGCTTTGGAGAAGGTGATAAAATTCAAAAAGCTAAAATGGTGGAACTTTTGGTAAACGAGAAGATCTCAGAAGACGATTTTCTTTAAGTTAGGCGAAACAACATCCTTTGGCTTTGTAGCGTTTTCAGCGCTTACCCCGTATCAATAAAAAAAACCATCTCCATGAAAAGATTAGTATTCTCCCTAATGGTTATCACCATATTTATTTCCTACACATCGTGCAAAAAAAATGGCATTGATGATGGTCCCGGTGAAGTTTATGGAAAATGGAAACTAACAGAAACCCTCGCCGATCCTGGAGATGGGAGTGGTAAATATATTAAGGTAAAAGAAGCCAAATACCTCATTGTGTCAAGGACAGGCAAAATAGAAGGTGATGCATTACCAGATTTATCTGACTTTAAGATTATAGATAGTCTAACAATGGAAGTCACTTCTAAAACTTACAATAGAACCCTTCCATACCGATATAAAGCGACCGCGAATAGCCTTACCCTCAACCCACCCTGCTTTGAGGGGTGTGGATTTAGATTTATCAGACAATAAATAACCGAAATCCAAAGAAACAAAATACGGTTGCTTCATCAAGAGTTGTTATCGCTCTAAAATTTGAAGTGATTTAGGTAAGCGCTTATTACTCCACGCTAGCGCATCTAAAGATTTCGCCGGTTTGCTTATTTATTATAAGATGGCCTTCGCGAAAAGTGTGGACGTTAGCCGCTACAATTTCTTCGCACGAATGGTTTGACCTTGCACAAAAATCATCTCTTTTATTATTACATTCTGATCTTTTACAAACTCCATACTTGCCTGAATCGTTTTAAAAAAAAACTTGTTACTGCTTTCCGCAAAAGCCTCTATTCTGGACTGGCCGGTTGCCTGTACGAAAACCTTTTTACCCTCGCGGCTTACAGTTAATACAAGTTCGGGAGTAAGCTGATAATTGCCAAGATAACTATTTAGATCCTGGTCCGAAACTTCAGCAAGGGTAACCTTTCTGCTTTTGCTTAGGCCTTTAAAACCATAAACGGTAGAGATGCTATTGATCAGTTCCTGAATAATTTCCCCATTATCTGAATTGACCATAATGATTAAACCATTCCCGCCTTCAAAGCTTCCATAGTATCCGCCGGTGAATCCCGCATTGCCTGCACCATGGCCGAAGTACTTAACTCCATTGTAATCTTCAATAAAAACACCCAATGCAGCACCATTTTTATTCATGTAGGGACTCAGGCGTAACTTTGTTGTCTGCTCATCGATAACCTTTGCCGATTTACCCTGGTAGGCAAGCTGGGTCTCGATGATATACTTGGCCAGATCCCTGGGGTTTGTCCATAAACCCGCGGCCGCCTGCTCCGGATAAATATGATACTTGCCCTTCACCTCTTTTCCATCCCCATCATATCCTGCAGACAGCAGTTCCTGCCTGATAGCTGTTGGTGGTTGCGCAAAAGTGCTGCTGAGCATACCCAGCGGCCTAAGTACCTGCTCGGATAAATAGCTTTCATACTTTTGCCCGGTAATATCGGTGAGTACCAGTTGAGCAATCGTTGTTCCACCTCCGGAATATTCCTGGCGGGTTCCCGGGACGAACAGCGAACGTACCGCATCAGAATTGGCCGGGGATTCACCATTTAAAATCTGGATAACCGAAGGTAGCGGCTTTCCTGCCTCATAACCTCCAAAGCCATGCACATTTAACCCAGCGGTATGGCTGAGCAGATTGGCCATATTGATTTTCATACCCTTAGAAATCGAATCATAAGGAAATTTCCAGCTTTTTAGATAAGTATTAATGTCTGCATATAAATCCAGATTCCTGTCCTTAAATAGCTTTAAGATGGCCAGGCTGTTCAGCGATTTACTGATAGATGCTGCCTGAAAAAGCGTTTTATCGCTTACCCGAATTTTCTTTTCTGTATCTGCAAAACCATAACCCTTTGCAAAATCAACCTTATAATCCTTAATCACTGCAATACTCAGACCCTGCACCTTAAAATGTTTCATCCGCTCCAGCAAATTAAAAGGAGCGGAATCACTGGTCTGGATGTTCTGGGTTAGGCTGTTTTCAACCTGTCTGATCCGCTCTTCCAGCGTGGATTGCCCAAGGGCATGATTAAAAAGGAAAACCAAAAAAAACAAAACCAGCCTAGCGGTCAATTTATAGGAATTTTGAATATTCATCCGGAGATTCCCCAAATGGAGTATTTCTAAATTTTTCATAGCAGGTTATCTTGGTGTAGTCCAGAATAGTTCAGGATTGTTTGTTTTATAATTGATAAACTTTACCCCGGTTTTCTGATTGGTTGATTCTCTTTTTTGCGGCCCTTGGACAATACCGTCCAATGGCAACAGTTCCACATAGGCTACTTCTTTCCCACTGGTCCAGGTTTCAGTATCATACTGGCTCATCACCGGAGTTTCCAGGCGGTAGAGATTCTTTGCCATATAGGTTTGCAGGTAATATTCCTTGGATTGCAGTGCGGTGCGGTTCCAGTTTGCATCCGCATTTAATACCAGCGGCATGCCTTTTACCAATCGCTCCCTGACTTCCTGTATACCAAGCAGGTTGCCTTTTTCATCCATAACATAGGAATCAAAGGTAGGGTCAATCCAGATCCACTTGCTGAGGTCTTTGCTGTATACCATATTAATCACATGGCAATCATCAAAATTAGTTTCCTTTGGCATGCAGGTAATGTAACGGGAGGTGATGCCCATAGCGAGGTAACATTCGTTCAAAACAGTTGCCAGCATCCGGCAGTTTACCCCACGGTTTTGCTCACGGCAAACCTTTATAAGATCAACTGCATTTTTCAGCGTCGGATTATCACTGCTCCCATCATGCCTGATCAGGTTATGCACCCAATGCATAAGATTGAATACTTTAGAGAGCTCGTTTCCATTACCAGCAACTGAATCCAGTTTCAAGTCTTTTCTAATCCGGACCAGATTCGCATTGTCCATCGACTGATAGCTAAAAACCGGTATTTCACGTTTGTCCGAAATGTTATACTTTCCCGCCTTCTGAAGCGTGTCCAGATAAGCGACAGGCCTTCTGTTGGGTGCTTTAGGATCATATTTCACCTGCGTTCGGGCACTATCGGTACCATTAACCAAAATAATAAAATCATATTCGCCCACCTTTGGATCAACATTAAAGGATATGGACTCCTTGTCGGTATAAAACGTTACCTTTTTAGCAGAGGTTGTGTAGACATCCAGTTTTTCTTTGGGCATAACCGTCCAGGCATTTTTTCTGACCGGATAGTTGTCATCCCTGATATCAACACTGGTTGAATTTGCCTTAATAACCTTTAATTTCTTCTGGGCGAATGTAAAGCCCACATTAAAAAGTAGAAAGAATAAAATAGAGCGTTTCATTTTTATTTAGTTTAAGGTTCATGCTTAAAACAAAGACGTGCGGAAACTTGGGAAGGTTGCATTAAACCAAAAATAATAATTCATCGTCTAAAAGCAACCTTCCTTCCGCAAATTAGAAACCAGGCATTCAATTGTAAATGTTTACTATAGCTACATGTCAAAAACAGCATGAATCACCTTTAATTCACCCGACACTTTTTTAGGTCTTTAATCAAGTGAACTAAACATACGAACCGCCTTACACAATAAAAGCTGCCTAACTGGGCAGCTCTGATTAATCTTAAAGACAGGTTTCTATTTTGCTAATGCCATTGCATTCTGTTCGGCTTCCATGATTGCCTCAGAGGTAAAGGATGCTGATTTAAGCGTAGCAAAATCTGCCAACTTTACATTTTTCATGTTGCTAGCTACCATAGTACTTTGATCTGCAGTACCATTTAATTTCAATACCGCATCATCCTTAACGATGGTGTATAAACTGCCAGCTGTTGTTTTAATCTTCGCAGTAGCACTTTGGCTCAAAATTAACTGAAGGTATTTCACATCCAAATTATTGCTGGTCACTACAACTGATTGACCATAAGCTTCAATTCTTTCCAAATCTTTTACCGTTATATTTAGTGTTACCTGACTTGTTTCCAATGAATTAATAAATAAGGTTTTTCCATCAGTTGATACTGAGGTTTTTGCAGCATCATAGTTGCTCGTACCCTCAACATTTTGTTTGTCACCTTGGGTTAAGACGATCTTCACATTCCCGCTCACCCAGATCCTGTTGAACTTTGATAAAGAAGAAGTTTTTGTTTCTGCTTTAACTGGCTCAGCGGCAAAAGTTGCCATTGCTGATGAAGTAAATACCACTGCTGTTAATGCTGCTGCGAATAATGTTTTTGCTAGAGTNGGTTTTTGTTCTTGTTTTGTTATTAAGACGCAGCTGTCCATCAAACGTTTCAGGCAAAAATCTCGTATTATACCAGCGTTGGTAACCACTAGACCAACGCCTGTAATTTCTAGACGAACCGTTATTAATTTCCACGGTTTGATGCAATATTTTTCAGTGATGCAGGGTAACTAAAAATATTTTTTTATTCTCTCAGATTTTGGAGGCTTTTTTTAACTTAAATGCACGTGCAGTAAAGCTCTAAACTTCATTCAATATGTGCGCTATGCCGCACTTTTACACTCCATATCAAGCTCCAAGAACAAACATCAACAATAAGTGCTTTTTACCGCACTTTCCTTGCGATGCTGATTTGAAATTATTATTTTTGAATTAAATAATGCGGTATGGTGCACTTTTTAGAACTAATTAATACAGTTAAGGAACGTAGGGAATCGCTTAAGGTCACTCAAGAGATTTTGGCTGAGCTATCAGGAGTAGGACTGCGTACGCTGAAGGAATTCGAAAGCGGCAAGGGAAATCCCACACTTTCGACTTTACAAAAAATAGGAGATGCACTGGGGCTTGAACTTTTTTTGAGGGTGAAGAACAAATAACGCCTATTAAGAGATGAGAACAGCAAAAATATTATTCAAAGGAGAAGAGGCCGGTATATTAATGCAATATGATGATGGAGCGTTTGAATTCCATTACCATGATAGATGGGTAAATGACGACAATAAACCGCCCATTAGTCTGACCCTACCTAAAAGCCTGAGGGCTTATCATTCCAGATTCCTGTTCCCTTTTTTCTACAATATGCTTCCTGAGGGAACCAATAAACAAGTGGTCTGTCAGCTAAATAGAATCGATCAAAAAGATTATTTTGGTCTGCTATTGAACACGGCAAAGTATGATACAATTGGAGCAGTAACGGTAATCAAAATCGAACAAGAATGAATTTACCAGAAATAAAATACTGCCCTGGCACATTAGCTCCAGACCATAGCACCTACAGCACTACTTGCTTAAAACGGGTATTCGAAGGAAAAAAAGTGAGCCATATATTAGCCTACGATTCCCCAACCTCCGACACAGAAACGGATGAGCTCTTTGATGAAAACCGGAAAAGGATGTGCATTTCCGGCGTTCAGGAGAAATTTTCCGTGCTGCTGAAAAAGAATAAGCTCAGGCTGACCGCGGAAGGAGAGCAGGGAGAATATATCCTTAAACCCATTCCGGCAGCGGGCAGAATGCCAGAGCAGATGCCGGCAAATGAGCACCTCACTATGCAGATCGCCAGACAAGCATATAATATTGAAACCGCTGAAAATGCATTGATATTTTTCCAGAATGGGCAACAGGCCTACATTACCAAACGCTTTGATTTCGGGCCAGATGGTAAAAAGTTAGCACAGGACGATTTCGCATCACTCGCAGGACGGACACCACAGACCCATGGCGAGCATTATAAGTATCTTGGAACCTATCTTGATCTTTTCGAACTGATGGAAAAATATGTGCCAGCCTATAAAGTGGAGGCATTGAAATTGTTGAAAATTTTGATGTTCAACTATCTCTTTTCAAACGGAGATGCTCATTTTAAGAACTTTTCATTGCTGGAGACACCCATGGGCGATTACCGGCTTAGCCCAGGTTATGATCTGCTGAATAGCCGAATTCACATCAAGGATAAGGATTTTGCATTAGATGATGGCCTACTTCCTAGAAATAAGGCAATAGGCAAAATAAGTCAACAGTTTTCATTGTTGGCTGAAATGGTTGGGATCAGCAAGAAGGCATTTGAAGGAATATTGAACTCAATGCTCGGGCAGGCTGACAAGGTCGAAAAACTTATTCACGCTTCCTTTCTGGATGAAAAGACAAAAAGAAATTACCTGCAGGCTTATCAAGGCAGAATGAAGCAACTTTTGAAATAAGGGTAAAGTGTTATGATGCGGAACATCTGAAGAAGAATGATCATAACATCCTTGCCTGTATCAGTTCACTTATATACCAACTCTAATTAATGATCTACGTTTAGAGTATATAAACCTAGTTTATTAACAAAAACTCTAATTAAACTCTAATAGTTAGTGTTCTATTTAACATATATATATTAGAGTGGAAGGGTTCTATTAGAACTAGATTAAATTGATCCCATCTCTCCAAAAGTATTTTTTCGCATAACCATTACTCTCCTTGTTTTTAAGAGTTTGGTCAAGCTGTAAAATAAACTGGTTTGTGAATGCATATCAGCGAGGACCCCTCTTTTCTAAGCAATGAAAGCATTTTAATATAGTCATAAATGACTGGGCACACGCAGTTTGTTCTGCTTAATATTTTGTGCATATTTGTTGTAAACGCATAGAATATTAAGCATGAAATCTAAAAAACCTATATTATTTCCAAAACATAAAAAAATCATGGAGATTCTTGGAGAAAACATTAAGCTCGCACGGAAGCGCAGGAGTCTTACCATTTTACAGATGGCAGAAAGGGCAAACCTAAACCGCAACACCATAACCAGTATTGAAAAGGGAAGTCCTAATGTTTCGATAGGTGCATATTTTAATGTGCTCCGCACAATGAACCTACAAGATGATTTTCTTAAGCTGGCGGAGGATGATGAATTTGGGAGAAAACTTCAGGACATAAAACTCTTAGCCGCCGTAAAAGACACGCGTAAATTAAAAAGCTAAGTAATTCTTGTCACATAAGAGTGCCAATATTTACATAATTTAGGGTGTGTCGTCCTGATTTTACTTGTCGCTTAACAAAAAGTTTAACAGCAGCAGCCGTTCTTTAAAAAGTAATTACCTATTTTACAATCAGTTGAAAACGAGAAAAGAGAGCTATTATACTCTCTTTCTTAAAGTGGTCCCGACGATACAGAACTCGAACTTTTTTATAGATGACTTGCGGAATGCAGCTGGCTTAGAGGACGATTCATTTAACCTGCTTCCGCCTGGTTTAACAGGACTTTAACTCTATAAACCTTTAAAAGCCAGCACTCGTTTTGCTGGCTTTTCATTTCCACCCAACTTATGCGTGAGCCGATAGAGCCGTTAACTAGCCTTCTAAAATGGAAATTAGATCTCCGTTAATATAAAAGACTTCTTTTCCTTCTTTTGCAAACTGCAGGATACCTGCATCAACAAGCTCGCCAAAATATTTAGTAAGGGTTGTCCTTGATGTAATCCCCAGCAAATCTCCAATAAACTTAGGTTTAATGTAAGGCTGACTAAAAATCGCCTCGTTAACCTCTTTATTGTACCATTTCATTCGCCCCCGTGCATGTTCAAGGGTAGCCTCCATCTGGTCCAGAATGCTAACGATTAATTGACTTGTTAATAGTGCCGTCTTCTCTATAGCCTCTAGCATATAAAGTATCCAGGGTTTCCATGATCCTCTTTGAGTTACAATACCCAAATTGTAGTAATATTCGTCTTTATTTGCAATGATGTATTTCGATAAGTACAAGACTGGTTGATCCAATAATCCCTTATGCACCAGATACAACAGGTTTAATATCCGCCCGGTTCTCCCATTTCCGTCACGAAAAGGGTGTATAGCCTCAAATTGATAATGAGCGATACACATTTTAATCAAAGGGTCGGAGGAATGTTTTCGATCGTCATTTAAATACTCCAATAGATTTTCCATTAAAGGCTCAAGAACTCCAACACCTCTTGGCGGAGTGTAAATAACCTCACCTTCACGAAATTCGCTTTGGCCGCGATTGATTACTGTTAATGATTGAGGAGCACGTAAACCATCTGCAGAATTTTTGATTTTCCTAAAAATTCCCTTAATACAATCCAGATCAATTGTTGATTTATCACGTAACAAATCATACCCTTGCCATAATGCCTCTCTATATCTTAACACTTCTTTCGTACCGACATTAGCATCACTTTCTTTCACTGAATCTGAAACCGCCTTATACAACTCGTCTTCAGTCGTAAAAATATTCTCTATAGCCGTTGATGCTTTCGCCTCCTGCAAAGCTATCGTATTTATCAGCATATAAGGATTTGGTAATCTTTTTACTGTGCTGTTTGCCGCAGCAAGTGCCCGCGATGTGGTTACGAGTTTTTTTAGAATTTCTATATCCTCTACTTCTTTAGATGGAGGAAGCAATGGAAGATCATTAAAAGGCTTAGCTCTATCGTAGGACATATGCGTGTTCATTTTATGGTTAAAAACTGGACATGTATGCAAATTAAAGCATAAATATGAACATATCAACTACACATGTTCATATTTTTATAAATATTGGACACGTTAAACATATGTGTCCAGTTTTTAATGTGTAATTTTCTATATATCCAGATTTGAAATAAATAAAGCCTCCAGATATTTACCTAAAGGCTTTCTCATAAAATCATACATCCGATTTAAACTTTTCGGATAATCTTCCCATGTTGTTCCCAAGATGGGAAGATTTTGTGGTCCCGACGGGACCACTTTTTAGCATTCATTAAAGTTCAAAGGGGTTTAAAAAACCCTTTTTTTATGTATTTAAAGCAGTCTTTAGCGTTTTTAAAAAAATTAATGTGTCACGAAATTCAATGAAAACAACAAAAAAGTACCACGAAAAGTACCCCCAAGTTTTCGTTTTTTAACCGCAGATTCGTAACTTTCATAAAATTAAATTCTATGAGAGTTACTAAAGCTGACTGCAGCATTCGTTTTAGACTTAGAGATCAAGAATCCGAGTCCTCCACCCCAATCACCTGTTTTATAGAATACGATGGCAAACCAGTAATAAAGATTGCAACTGGATTGAAAATTTCGCCTAATAAGTGGGTTTCAGAAAAAGAAAAGCCGCTGACTGGAATAAAGGGATTATCAATAGTTGAGGCATCCATTTATCTCGAAAAGCTAATGGCTATGCGAAATCTTATAAGTCAAAGATTCAGAAGGTTTGTAACTAACAACAATACTTATCCAGACAAAATTAAATTTAAGATAGATATCATTAAGGCAATGGTGGGCGTAGAAGAAAATGCTAAAGCTAGGGATGAATCTTTTATCAAGTTTATAGATGTTATAATCATTCGTACTCAGAACAACATTAGGGTCAAATTGAGTGGAAATGGCAAAGGCCAGCCATTTACTAAAGCTACTGTTCTATCCTATAAAGGGACAAAGAATTTTCTTAATGAATACTTGAATTGGGTAGGTTCTAAAGATCTAAAATTTAGTGAGATCAATCTAGACTTCTATTGGGATCTTCAGGGGTATATATACAACGAGCGTAAGTTGTCCCTGAATTATTTCGGCAAATTGATTAAGCACATAAAAACTTTTATGCGAGAAGCGGAGGAACTTGGGTATCATAACAACGACATATACCGTTCGAAACGTTTTATAAAACCTCAGGAAGAGACCGATGCGATTTATTTAAACGTGGACCAATTGGAAAAAATAAAAAAATTGGACCTTTCAAATGAATCTTATTTAGACAACGCAAGGGATCTATTTTTAATAGGATGCTGGACTGGGTTAAGATTTCAGGATTATTCGCAACTTTTTAACAAATCAAAAATTACAGGAGATTTTTTACATATTGAAAGAACAGCTAAAACTGGCGCCGGAGTTGCCATCCCTTTACTTCCAGTTGTAAAAGAGATTCTTGAAAAATACAAAAAGGGCGGGGAAAATTTATTTCCTAGGACTATAACAAACCAGAAACTTAATGATTATATTAAAATTATAGCAGAAAAGGCAGAACTTTCCCATCCTGTTTCAATTTCAATTCCTGTGTCAGGTAAGAGAAAAACTGTTACACAACCATTTCATTCTATAATAACCACTCACTCAGCAAGGAGATCCTTTGCCACTAATATGTTCAAACATTTTAACTTGCCACCAGTTACCATCATGAAAGTAACTGGTCATAAAAGTGAAGCAGTTTTTCTAAAGTACATCAGAATGACTCCAGAAGAAAATGCGCAAACAATATTAGATGCAGTTAATAAAAAGTTTAATGATGATAAATCAATGGAGGTTACCAATGCATAATAAAACCCCAGATTATACTAAAACCCTTTTAGAAATATTAGATTATGGGAATAAGTTTCTAGCAGCAGAACTTGGCTCGGAATGGTCAAAAACTGCTTTTTTTAATATGGAATCTGAAAGCTTTCCTTTGTGGTTAAGTTTTTACACAGATTTTTTAGAAGGAAAAATTGATAGGTTAGCGGATATATTATTATCCTATGAACTCACTAGTTTTCACAGCGAAAAACTAATCAAGGAAATCAATACTTTAAAAGTTCAATTGGAAAATAAACAATCTTTGCAAGGCACTTCTGATCAAAAATATTATAAGATAGCAATCTCTCCCACTGTAGTTGAAAAAAATCAGCCTAAAATT
Source organism: Pedobacter jamesrossensis (assembly GCF_042650905.1). Lineage (NCBI taxonomy): Bacteria > Pseudomonadati > Bacteroidota > Sphingobacteriia > Sphingobacteriales > Sphingobacteriaceae > Pedobacter > Pedobacter jamesrossensis. Next base: position 28,276 of record NZ_JBHSBY010000036.1, read on the forward strand.
GAGGATCTATTCGATAACGATTTTATTGAAAATTGTCCTTGGTCCCCAGGGGAGCCCAATAACGTCATAGTTGTTAAAAGGTCTACAAATCTTTATATCTTAGATTCTCTTTTAGATAATTATACATCAATAGCCAAGTTTTTTGAAAGTTCCTGGTCAAGGTCGATCCGAGACCTTAAAAAAGAAATTTTAAATCTTGAGGATAAAAATAAAACATTATTAGAGAGTATAGCCATTCTCCAAGAAGTAAATGTTATATTAAAATCTGAAAATGAATCGATTTACCTTGTAAATGAAGAGGAAGAGGAGGGAACGCATAATGATATGTTTGCGCTAATCCTTCTTAATGAATTGGGTTTTTTAGAAAGTCGAGAAATGTTAGGCTCTACAAATAGTAGGGTGGCTACATTTCTGTACAATGTGCTTAAAATTTCAAAAAAGAAAAAACTTTCTCCACAGTCAATAGCAAGGTATAGACATATTCTTGTTAATCCCGAGACCGAACCCTCAATTTATGAAGGGTGGCAGAGGATATATGGTAATAGGGTTACGGAAGTGATGAAAGGATTTTTGCCTAATCGACAGGTTAAATTAACAAAACCAATAAAGCTTAAGTGATATACCCTGCTTCTTTCACATCTTTTGATAATTAATAATTGAACTTACTAAAATTTAAAGCAAATCTTATTTAAACCAGTCTCTATGATATTAGAACTTACATCTGGGTGACATCGAATTTCTTTTTTTGGTATAAACCTTTGAAAATGATATAAAGATTACTTTCTCATCACGTATTTTAAGTTATCAAACAGACGCTGAATAAGCCGTCTATCGTTTGTTATAATTTCTGCAGATCCCTTAGCTTCTGCCTTGAAATCAAGTTTAGTTCCATAGTTAGTCTTAAGCTGCTCGGGAAAGGTTACAAGTAGCATGTACGTATCGATCTCGGATTTTTCTGTTTTGGTTATATTTGCTGTCAATGAGATCGATTCTATACGGCCCGTGACAGATCCATATTCTAGATATGGATAATTATCTAGTTTAACAATCACTTCCTGACCCATTTTAATTTTACCACTTCCCTGCGCTGGCAGCATTACCTGTCCGAATGCCTTTTGTTCTTTTGGAACAATGGTGAAAATCTGCTCTCCACCCTGAACAAACTGATTCTCACGATAGAATTTCATAAACTGAACTTTTCCGTCGAAGGGCGCCTTGAAAATATACTTTATTTCCCAGCTCTTAATATTATCTAATAGGTCATTATAACTTGAAATCAATGAGATCTGCAACTCCTTTTCTTTTTCCGGTTTTTGTATGCCAATTTCCTGAATTTTGCTTTCGGTTTGTTGTGCAGCCTGTTTTGCACTGGTCAAATTGTTGAGGGCATTCTGTAGCGCGTCCTTACTTGTCAGGTAGCTCATCTGTGTTTTATCAAGCTCTGATTCACTGATAACCTTCTTTGCAAAAAGCGTGGAGTCCCTGCTGAAAAATTTATGCGCGTATACGAGGCTATTTTTTGCCATATCTATTCTATTATATGCGGTTGATATTGCCTTTTTTTGTTCTTGCAAAAACCCCCTATAGTTATCAGATTGTTTAGCTAATAATCTATCCTGTTTATAGTTAATGAATTCTTGAAGACTGTTGGCAAAAGAAAAGTATTTGGAGTTCAGTTCTCCTAACGAAAAATTGTTGGGTAATTTGCTCTGCAGATTTATAATGCTCTCGGTATTCGGATTGAAAAGCTTTAGCAGGCTGTCGAGGTAAACCACACTTTTTGGGTTTGCAGAATTTTCGATATAGGCCAAAAGCTGCCCCTCTTTTACCTCATCCATAGATTTAACACCATTAAGTCTCAGTTTACCATTACTATTTGATATCAATTTTAGAGGAGAGTTGTTTGTACTGATGGAAATTTGTCCATTTATTATATCCGGATATCTGACTATCCACCCGAAAACAGACATTAATGAAAAAAGGAAGAATACGATTGCCGAAACCCAGATTCCAAAGCTAGTTGGCATTCGCTCAATTATATGCTGGACCTCTTCGGTTCTTTCATCTCCAAAGCGTATCTTATCGTCAATCATAACTAATTTTGATTATTTTTATCTGCCTCAACCAAAACAGTACTGGTCAAGTCCATTTGAGACTGCACTAATCTATTATAATGCCCCTGTCTTTCCATCAAAGAGTTGTGGTTCCCGATTTCGATTACACGTCCGTCCTGCATGACTATTATCTGGTCTGCCTTGCGAATGGTACTCAACCTATGTGCAACAACTATTACGGTCTTATCTCTAAACACATCATCTAAAGCTGCTACTATCTTCTGTTCGTTTATAGTGTCAAGACTGTTAGTTGCCTCATCAAAAAATAAATAATCAGGGTTTTTATACAGTGCCCTGGCAATAAGAACTCTTTGTTTCTGTCCACCGCTCAGACCTCTTCCCTGTTCTCCCATCATAGTCTGATACCCAAGGGGAAGCATTTCAATTTCTTGAGCAATATTGGCTGTTTCTAATGCCTTTTTTAGTTTGCCGTAATCTATTTTTTCATCATCAAGGACAATATTGTTCAAGATGGTATCATTGAATATTTTACCATCCTGCATAACTGCACCACATTTATCTCTCCACTGCCTCAGACTGATATTATTGATATTCATGCTACCTATCATGATTTCTCCATAACTTGGCTTATACAAACGAAGTAATAACTTTAAGAAAGTTGATTTGCCACTACCACTATCTCCAACTATAGCGGTTACTTTTCCTTCTGGAATAACTAGTCTTACACCTTGCAATACCATTTTGCTGTTTGGTGAATACTGAAACATCACATTGTTGATGATCAGACTTTTGTTTTCTGGCAAATCTATATTATTACTACCAACATTTTCATGTTCATCATCCAACTGATGTATCTCGTTAAGTCTCAAGAAACTGATCTTAGCGAATTGAAATGATATAATAAACTGAATAAACTGTACAACGGGGGCATTAAGCATACCTATGATAAATTGGGTAGAAATCATGACTCCAAAGGTTATTTCACCAGAGATCACAGCTTTCGCGCAATAAAATGTAATAAATAAGTTTTTAAGGCTATCTATAAACTGCGCACCTAAATTTTGGGTATTCGTAATTCCCAAAACCCTTAAGTTTACCTTGTATAAACGAGCTTGAATATCCTCCCATTTCCACCTTTTTTGCTTTTCATAATTATTTATTTTTATATCCTGAATACTAGCTATTGTTTCAACCCAATAGCTCTGGTTTTTACTTACAAGATCGAAATATTCCCAATCTAGTTTTTTTCTAACGTTTAAAAATGCAAGTACCCATGCGACATAAATTATACTTCCAGCCAAAAAAATATAGAATATTACAGGATTGTATATGAACATTATTACTCCAAAAACTATAAATGTAAGTGCTGAAAAAACCATGTTGAGCGAATTGTTCATTACAAAACTTCTGATACGTTCATGATCCTGGGCTCTCTGTAAAATATCGCCAGTCATCTTATTCTCGAAGAAAGTGATGGGCAAACGCATTAGCTTGATAAGGTAGTCAGATATCAAAGCGATGTTGACCCTTGAGGTTACATGTAACAAAATCCAGTCTCGAACAAGATTACTAAGAAGGACACTGACTATTATGGCAACATTAGCAATTAGGACTATGTTTATAAAATCGATATCATGTGTCTGTATTCCTACATCAATAACAGCCTTACTTATGAAGGGAAGTAATCCCTGCAAAATTGTTACCAGCAACATGACGATGAAGAGATTAATAAAGCTTTTCCTATAAGGCGTAAAGTAGCCAATGAAGTTTTCAAATGTTTTGCGACGTTCAAGCTTTTCATCACCTTGCCTCTGATAAAAGTCTGCCTGTGGCTCTAAAGCCATCAACTTTCCCATGTCACTACCGGATTTGATCCATTTGTCTGAGAAATCTTTGGCCCCATACTTAATATGACCTTTTGCAGGGTCAGATACATATATCGACCCATCAGCGTTATTTATCTGTTTTGAAGCTACGGACGAACTTTCATTTTTTTTCTTTCTTTTGCTTGCTCTAACTTTATGGATAACAACAAAATGGCTTTTATTCCAATGAACTAGGGCCGGTAGAGGAATTCTAAATAGCAGGTCGTCAATTGAACATTTTATGGAAAGGCTACGAAGACCTATCTCTTCTGCAGCATTGCTGATGTCCAAAAACGAAACGCCTTCCTTTGTCGCGCCACATTTATCTCTCAGATATTGAAGGGAATAGAATTTACCATAATACTTAGCAATCATTTTCAAACAAGCCGGTCCGCAGTCCATCTTGTCCAATTGCCTATCACTTGGAAAGGAGCGTAATTTTATCAATTTAGTGTTATTAAGAGTGCGTATCAGTCTATAAGACTTTTTGGTGCGAGGCCTCACAGAATATTGAGGTTAGCAATAGAGCGTACAATAGTCGAATCTAGCCGGCACCGTACGCTCTTTTGGAAAGAAAAGCTTATTTGGATTTATCGTCAATATCGTAGCGATAAATCCTCGGCTCGGCATTACCTGTTGATTTAAGGATAAACCTTTCCTCAGTAGGCTTTATCGATCTTTCAACATGATAGATCACAACAAATGATTTGTATATAGTGTCCCGTTCTTTTATGGATTTGGTTTGGCAACTAACAAGAGACGTTTTGGTAATTATGCCAGTTTTCTTCTCATAATCTCTATAAAATTTGAAGAGCTTGACAGTGTCCGTTTTCTTTGAAAATGCCTCAGAAAAATAATTGACAGAACTAGTATACTTCTTCTCCCTTATTGCGTGGTAGAATTCGCCCGTAATTTTTTCCGCCAATAATTGGTCAGCTTTTTCATTTAATTTAGTCGTGCTAAAAGTACAACTATAGAAAAGAAAGCAACAAGTGATGTAAGAAAAGAAATTTCTAAAATTTGACATATTTTTTTTTAAAACTCAAAGTTAATTATTTCACCGGTCTTCTGCTTTGTAATCTTATAAACAGATATGCCTTTTTTTTTCTCTATCAAATCACCTACTCTAACCTTTTCCTTAAATTCTTTTCTGAGCGGGGTAAGGTTATAGGTTATACCTTTAACTGTTACATCTGGTATGTTTTTTTCATCATAACTTACTTTTTCAATTATTCCTGTGAAGTTTGTCGTCTCAAGGACTTTACGCCCGTTAAAATACATAACAGCAGTAATTCCAAAAAATAAGCCGAAAAAAGCAATGGCAAACCAAATATTTATTTTCATTTAATCCAATTTTAACGGAACCCCATTGATATAAAGAAGATGTGTATCGGTAACACCTACCGATCCTCCTTCACCAGGGCCGACTCCAATGCTCATACCTACCCATGTAGGCATCCCAGTACTACCATTATTTGATGTCCAACCGCCAACTCCAACAGCTTCAAAATCAAGACTTCCTTCAACCCCTCTTCCGAGAATCCCGTCCAATGAGGCATTCTTGACATCACCAATTATCCATCCGACAGATGCATTTACAGATGCATCAGCATGAAGTCCAACTTTTACTCCTTCTGTAAAGGTAGCCGAAAGGCTTGGATTTCCCCTTGTAATAATATTTATCGCGAGGGTTCCACTAGCACCAACTCCCAAGACACGACTTGAAGAAAGGTTTATACTTACAATATCAGGAAAATAGGTTCGCATGGTTGGACTGTTCCACCAGTCTCTCATAATATCCATAAAAGCATTTTTAAAGGTTGAGGCAATAGAGCTATCACTTCCAGTACTTCCTTCTCCAGAACCCCCGCCATCACCGCCCCCAGTGCTTCCGCCTCCACCGCCACTATATGGGTTTGTCTGTCCATTATAAGGACTCCATCCATATTGTCCTCCTGGCGTGTTATTGCCATCTGGTCTTATTGTGGCTCCTGTTCCCAAGTTTCCACCATTATAAGTTCCCTGTCCGTCTTGTGTCCAATTTCCCCATCCGCCGCTACTCCAGCTCCAGCCAGAATAGTCATCAGAGCCACCTTTTGTCGATTGCTTCTCAGACTCTTCCATCTCTGGAAAAGAGAGCATTAATTCAGTTAGATTTTTCATATTAAAATATTTTTTTTAAAGCTACTAAAATGTTAGTTTTAAAAAAGATTTCAAGGTATAAATGATTACAAATCTTAATAAAAAATTACTAACATTTGTTAAAGAAAAATTTCCAGATGTTTATGTCGCATTTCTTACGGGCAGCAGGGTTGATGGCTATGCGAGTGATGAGTCTGATTATGATATTTATCTTCTAACTTACACCAGAGATTATGTATTTAGCGAACTCTTTATGTGGGAGGGAAAGAAAATCCAGCTTGTTCATATTCCTGTTTCTAAAGTCGATGAGATTTTATGGTATGATTGGTTTGTTAGAACAGGGATTCATATTGGTTGTTTTGCCAAGGGATTGATACTTTTGGATAATGGAGAATATTTAATGGATCTCATTAATGAATGCAAAAAACTTTATATCGAAGGCCCGCGACGTTGCACATACAGTGAGTTGAATTTATACAAGGTAAATATCATGAATTTGGTCTCTGATTTGTCTGGTAATAATCGAGGTGAGGAGAAAATGATGCTTGGCCAAGAACTCTACAAAACATTTATACAGTATTATCTTGAATCAAATTTGCGCTGGGTTAACAACCATAAACATCTGGCTAGGCAAATGAATTTGTTCAACCCCTCCCTATCCACTAAACTTCTCAATGAATTTAGAAATTTTAGCAATTCATTAGATCCGTGTGCCCTACTAGATTTGATACGTGTAGAGTTGGTTCCTTTGGGCCGTTTAGACAACGGATACAGCAGATATTCTGGATTGATAGAATTAAAATCTGACTACCTGATTATCAATCTACTGGCAACTCAAGACTTTTTCAAAGTATATGAATGGATTCAAAATTCTTTTCAACTGCTGTCGAAAGATATAATATCACATTTTGTCTTTAGATCAAGACCATTAGGGGACGATTCTTCATCAGGAGAAACCTTGTACCTTGTTTTGCAGTTAGATCGACAAAACTTCGCAAAACCTTTAATTTCCAAAATAGAAGGAATTTTTAATGCCCAACCGAACCGGATCAGGCCCCACTATCCAGTAAATATAGATTTTTCATTGATTTTTGGAGGAGAAGGCCTCGTGGTTCCATTCTTTAAGTTCTTTAGTACCATTACCAAAAAGTACGGTAAAGATCTAAAAAATGAGAGTAATTCAATATTTTATGCATTAATTATCGTAAAAAAAATTAAAGACGTTTTCTTTGAATCAGAAAACAAATGGATCGATTTCACGGAAATGATAGAAGCGAGCTGGATTTCTAGTGCATATGATAATAAAAGGATACATTTATTCGATCAGATTGTTAAGGCAAAAAAAAATATTTACTCGGTTTTTTTTCAGCAGTTTGCCGAGCAAAAGGAAATTCTTTCGGAAATATTTCTTGCGCATTCTTCCAATAAGGACTACTTTTTGATTGAAGAGCAACTTAAAGAGTTGGAAAAATTACTCAAGTTAAATTATGAGATCAAGCCCCATCAGATGTGCATTCCAGAGGCAAAAAGAGTGGAACCACATTGGATAGTGCTTAAAAGTCTATTAGATTATTCTCTGAGAATCCTACTTTTTAATGAAAGCCAAAAATCATATTTAATTTATGTAATTACGCATCTTTCAGTGGTTGCAGTATAACATATAATAATAGGTAGTTAGCTACTGTGTTTCAACCGAATGATTGCCATCCTTAATTTTTCCTCATAATAATTATACCAACTTAATGAGCTTTTTTCGCTAGTATCACTGGCATGTACCATAGTGTCTCAACCCCCATTTCTTGATCATAGTCCCATCTGATCGTCTTTTCTAAGAGTCGCGAATGATGATTTTAGAACTTAAAGTCCAGATCCTTGTAGATATATAGCTTCGGCATTTATTAGTAAACAAACAAGTTTTATAATTAAGTACCATCTGTCAGCTACTATACTGTAAATGATGGCAATTGTTGTATTTACAAACTAATGCGATTTGTCAAAAACTCAATCATCTTAATTCAGTAAACAACCTTCCTAAGGGCTGATTTATCTATTCAAAAAAAATGAGGGTATCACTCTTTTTATCCTAATGAATCTTGTGCATTAAATAACAATTATATGGCACAAGTTTTAACAAGTTATTCGGATTCGGAATTCAAGGAAATTCTTTCCGAAAAAGTAAAAGAAGTTCTTTTTGAGTTTTTTAAAAACTCTAACCCACTTCCTTTAAAAGATAAGGATGATACTCTCATCTATAAAACTAGAGATGAAACCAGGCGTATTTTGAAAATTTCCTTAACAACCCTTTATTATTGGGAAAAGGCAGAAATCCTAATTCCAAATAGAATCGGAAGGAGAGTTTTGTACACTATGGAGTCAGTTCAAGCAGCGATTCAAAAACAGAAAGGGCTTTCGATTTGATATATTTCAATTCACAGCTTCGTTGTTTATTTCTTCTAGATTACAAACGCAGGAGCAACGCATTCCGAGATTTCTACAGGCAAACCCCACACAATATATTGACCGGGTTTTTAAAAGTTCTGAGGGAGCAAGTTTATGTTTTTGCTATACAAAAACCTTTTTCGCTTCAGCGAAAAAGAACTTGCCTTTTTACTCCCGATGGTCGCAAAAAGTAGGTGAAGAAAAATTAAAACACTGATGGAAGAACTATTTAGTGCCGGAAAGTCCAAAGGGGGCAGGCCGGTAAAGAAGATAAAACGAGAAAAAATTATTATGGTGAGATTGAGCAAAACGGACCATTTTATCATTGAGGGAAAGGCGAATAAGGCTGGGATTAAAATCAGTGACTGGTTTCGCCAGGCGGCTAAAGCGGGAAAGGTTTCACCAAGAATAAGTCCTGAGGATTTGAAGGTATTCAGGATACTTGCAGGAATGGCAAACAACCTGAACCAGCTAACCAAGCTTTCTCATGAGCAAGGACTATTGGTGTTCCAGAAAAAGTGTAGGGAGTTGATAGGTGAGATACATGAATTGATTGCTAAGTATTTCAGGGAATGATAGGAAAAGTTGTAATTGGAAAAAGTTTCGGTGGTTGTGTTCGCTATGTGGTAAATAAGAAGGATGCAGAGATTCTTCATGGGGATGGGATCAGGATGGATAATCCATCCCTCATTGTAAGGGATTTTGATTTGCAAAGAAAGATGAATCCTGAGCTTTCAAAAGCGGTAGCCCATATTTCCCTTAGCTGGAGTGAAGTTGATAGAGATAAATTGCGTAACGAAAATATGTTGGCAATGGCAATGGAGTATTTGAAGCTCATGGGCATAAGAAATACGCAGTTGCTTGTTGTCCGGCATAATGATAACCATCACCCCCATTTACATATAATTTATAATCGGGTGGATAATGATGGCAAGACAATTTCTGACCAGTTCCAGTTTAAAAAAAACGTTTCGGCGTGCAAAGAATTAACCGTAAAGCATGGGTTATTTATGGCAAAGGATAGAGACAAAGTTAACAGAAAGGCGCTCAAAGGGAGCGATAAGATCCGGTACCTGCTTTTTGACCAAATTAAATCAGCACAAAAAAGTAGTAAAGACTGGGAGAGCTTTGGAAGTAAACTAGCCAATGCCGGTATTGAAATGGTTTTCAAATATAAGAACGGTAGCAACGAAATACAGGGCATTTCATTCAAGAGCGGAGAATATATTTTTAAAGGTTCTGAAGTCGACAGGTCGCTCAGTTATGGTAAGCTTAATACCTTTTTTCAGGATATATCTGTTCAGCAGGATTCTACCAAACTAAGCTTGCCAGAAAGGGAATTTGTTGAAAGTTCTGCTAATAAAGGGACGTTTAGTGAACACTCTAAACTCACTGAAGTATTAGAAATTCTATTTAGTCCGACGTTCTCGCCGATTCACGCTGAACCAGAGCCAAGGAAAAAGAAAAAAAGAGGAACCAGTTATGATGAAGAACAAAGTCAGGGAAGAGGCAGGTAATTACAAATTAAATGCAAGTTAATGGAAAAGATAAATGAAAAATTAGAAAACATAGAAGAGATCATGGATCTGCTTATCGGTCAGCTGAAATTCCAGGATGAAAAGTTATCGGCTATTATTGCGCATCAGAATTCGAAGGCGGATGAGGCGATTGCAATTACTACTCCTGTTGAAGAGATAATGCCTTCCATTGAAGAGCTTAATAGATTTTCAGTTTCGATCAATGAGTTAAAGCAAAAAATAGAGCAGTTACCTGAAGCATTTAAGGTAAAGCACGAACATCACCATGAGATAAAATCAAAGTTCTATTTTGTTGGTGCAATAATTATTTTTCTTGTTGTTGCAATTTCCTTAGGAAGTTCCATCTCTTTAATCTTAAGGAACAGCGAGCTCAAAACTGAATCAGATAAATTTAAGGTTATACGCGGTGCCTACCCTGAGCTATCCATTGAAATTGACGGGCATTACCTGAAAGACAAAGATAACCTGATGAAAAACGCTGATCTCCAAATCCATCAGCAGCAGGTGTTAATCGAGGCAAGCTTAAAGGAAGCCAAGGCTAAAAAAGATTATGAAACGGCACAGAAATCAAAAAAGAATTTAAAGGATAAGCAGAAAAAAGCTAATTGATAATTACCCACCACGCATTTGTGGCCTGCAAACCCTGCCACTCAACCCGCCTCAGGTTTGCGTTTTACATCTACGAAAAAAATCCTGCCCATTCTAAAATTCCAGAATGGACAGGCACTCGGTGTAGGACTATCTTTTTGTTACGCCATAGGTTTGCTCAATCTGTTGAACAAGGGGCTTCAAGTGGATATCATAATGTTTCTTTAGTACAGGCAACCGAAAACTTATTTTTGAGAAATAAGATACGACTTCAGCATCAGCCATCGAGCCTAACAAGTAAAACTTCATCGGCTCCTTTTCTGCAGCAGCAAAAAAAAACATGTTAAAAATTGGCGCAAAATTGGAGAGCTTGCCATTAACCATAAATTTGAGGTCAAGGAAATAGTATTCTCCTTTGTCAATAAGAAAAAATTTGAGTTGAGGTATATCACTCGTAACCTGACAGAATCGAATATCTTTTTTTGTCGGCTTTCCTTTTATGTATCTTAAGCCATAAATCCATTGATAGCTAATGAACCGTTCGTTTATCATTAGCGGAAGTGCACTTTTCCAAAGATCAAACTGTAGTTTCTTTCTTTCGGAAAAGGTTCTGCTATAATTTTCGTCCTTATGGTTTTTCATTTGAAAATAGAAAGAGTTCTCCCACATTTTTTCACAAATGTCGTTCAGATTAAGCTGCTCTGGATTGGGGTCTAAATTGTCCGATATTGTTTTGCTGTTTAGGTATGTCAATAAAGATTTAAACTTTCTTTTGTCATTATTTAGTGTTGCTGTAAAGGGAACGAGCAGGGTTAGCTCTTTTTCTTCAATGTATCTCTCGTGCAGGTTCAAGGGGTCTAAAATACAATAGGCGATAACGGTTGTTTCATTTCCTAACGAATCTGATAGTTGAGGCTCAATGAAAATATTGGTTCGTGCCTCCTTTTCTAATGGAACAATTGGAAGTGACACGCCTGGTTTAAAAAGATTCCTAAATGGATCTTTTAGTTTAATGGTTAGCCCCTTGCTATTGCTCGCGATTTTCAGATATTTCGAAGTTCCATTATCAGTATCAAAGAAATCCGGGTAGTAATAATCTTCAAAGCTTTTTTCATGATAAAACCATAAATATTTATTTAGAAAAAAGTAGGCATTTCTGCTTAAATAAAATTCATCTGTATCCACACTGCAGCTGATAAGTAAATGATCCTGAGTGACTTTAAAGTATACCATTTCGAGATCTTCTTTTTCGATACTGATAGAGGCGGAAAGTATCTCGTTAACAAAACCCAAATGTTTCACATTGACAGAAAGGTAACCGCGTTTTGGTGGCCTGAATTCTGACAAAGAATCCAGGGTTTGTCTTTCCAGCATTCGGGTTCCTTTTTTAAAAGGAAGTTTGAAAAACCTGTGAGAAGGTATCTTGGGAGTTAAATTATTCAAAACCTACCTCCATTTCTATTTGCACCTCGTTTTGCAATTTAAACTCAGCTATTTTATTGGTGCAAATCTTTTTGGTGAGTTCGAAGAATGCATATGCTTTTGATACAAGTTTATCAGCATCGTCTGAATCAACTTTAAAAGTATCCTTATATCTTGCCTGGGAATAGCTCCTTAGTAAAATTTCAAATAATGAAAGATCATTTTTTGTGGTTCTAAAAAGATTAGAAGGTTCTTCTGAAAAGCAACAGCAGAGATCGAGTTGACGGCCTAAGTGATGAATATCTGACCTGTAAGCAAGATTTACCCTGATCAATGCAATGGTACATTGTTCGATGACCTGGTGGGTCAAAAAAACGGCAATGGAATAATGTTGATTGGCATAACTATCTGCTGCCGCATCTAAAAAACCTTGAGCCAATTTTATCCGATGTTCAAAATGCTTTTTAGCCTTTTCAAAGTTTTGGCTGGGGTCAAATGGGATCTCGGTGTCTTGCGCCAGGATTCCAGTATTATTATAGAGAAGCCTCCCTTCGTTTAATATCGTAATGAAAAACCTATTGTTTTTTTGGATACACTCCTTGATTGTCTCAACGCCATGCGAAAGAATAGTGATTTTACCCTCATTAAAGTGTGAACGACAAAAGTCTTGGGCTTCATGTTCATTCCTGGTTGAGCTTTCCATGATCATTAGCAGAAAATAGTGTGGCTCGTCTTTCTCTATACAAGTTATAAAGCAACCTGTTCGATTATTGGATTTTATAATTCTGCAAAATGAATAAATTTTCAATGGCTCAAATTTCTTTACCAATAATTCAATGAATGAATTTAGTCGAGCCGAAATGAATTCTGTGCGGCTTAAGTTTGCTACTGTCATGGATTTTTCAATTTGTTTCTTCTAATTTCTAAATCAACATAGCGGTACCGAACCATAACAGATTGTTTTATACAATAGCTTGGTTGTTTTTTACCAAAGGAAAATTTTAGATATATTTGGAATATGGAAACCTCAGAAAAAAATACTCGCATGCATTTAGGTCGGAAAATTAGCCGTTTAAGGGAACTGAGAGGGATGAAGCAAGACACATTAGCGTTAGAATTGGGCATTAGTCAACAATCTGTTAGCAAACTTGAACAGAGCGAAGTCATAGAGGATTCAACACTAGAAAAAATTGCTCTAGTTTTGGGGCTTCCAGCGGATTCGATTAGAAATTTCGATGAAGAAAAAATGATCTATAATATCCAGAATAACTACGAAAACTCAAATAATACTGGTGCGAATGTTGGATATCAGGTTACGTTCAATCCACTAGAAAAAGTGATAGAGTTGTATGAAGAAAATAAAAAACTCTACGAAAAATTGTTAATCAGTGAACGAGAAAAGGTCGAAATTTTGAAGTCTAAACAGTAAAAAAGCGTCCTTAAATTATTCATTATACAGCATAACTATTAATTCTTGATTTAATTGAGTCCAAACTAGGAACGCAATTCATTTATCACGAACCTCTGACTAGTATCTAGTATAGAGCTATATCGAGTTTTCAATTCTCAATATCTTCTACTGACTTTCGCAGATTACGGGAAACCATAGTTTAAGGCCGCTTCACTTACCTATCTTAGCTTTTTCATAGATAAATCTATTGAATATATTAGCTAATTTAGTGCGATTACTTTGAATGAACCTCAGTTCATTCCTAAAAAAAACAAATAACAAACATTAATTAATGGCAAAAGAAAGTAAATCCATCGAAGAAATCCTGTGGGATTCTGCAAATAAACTTCGTGGAACAGTAGAATCATCAGAATATAAACACGTTGTGTTGGGGTTGATTTTTTTGAAGTTTTCGAACGATAAGTTTGAAGAGCGCAGAAAAGAATTGGTTGAAGAAGGGAAACATAAATATTTGGAGATGAAAGAATTCTACAATATGAAGAATATCTTCTTTTTGCCTGAAGAATCTCGTTGGAGTTACATAATTGAAAATTCTAAACAAGATGATATTCCGTTAAGGATTGACACTGCGTTACACACCATTGAAAAAAATAATCCTGCGCTTACAGGTGCCTTACCTGATAATTATTTCTCTCGTTTAAATCTTTCTATAAGCAAACTTTCAGCCCTGTTAGATACTATTAATAATATAAATACGATTAAGGACAAGGAACAAGATATTGTTGGAAGAGTTTATGAATACTTTTTAAGAAAATTTGCCATTGCTGAAGGAAAAGGTAAAGGGGAGTTTTATACGCCGAAAACCATCGTAAATCTCATAGCCGAAATGATTGAGCCATATAAGGGTATAATTTATGACCCAGCTTGTGGTTCAGGAGGCATGTTTGTGCAGTCGATAAAGTTTATAGAAAACCATCATGGCAATAAGAAAGAGATTTCTATTTATGGTCAAGAACAAACTGCAACAACATATAAATTAGCTAAAATGAATTTAGCGATAAGGGGAATTTCTGCCAACCTGGGAGATATTCCTGAAGATACCTTTGGACGTGACCAACACCCAGATTTAAAAGCAGATTATATTATGGCTAATCCACCATTTAACCAAAAAGATTGGCGGGCAAGCAATGAACTCATAGATGACCCTCGTTGGCGAGGTTATGATGTGCCACCGGCTAGCAACGCGAACTACGCATGGATTTTAAATATGGTGAGTAAACTTTCTGAAAATGGTGTGGCAGGATTTATCTTAGCCAATGGGGCATTAAGTGGTGGTGGCGAGGAATACAAAATCCGTAGAAAACTAATTGAAAATGATCTGGTTGAAGCTATTGTTATTATTCCAAGAAATACCTTTTATACTACCGATATAAGCGTAACGCTTTGGATTTTGAATAAAAACAAAAAAAGTAGAGAGTTTGAAGTAAACGGAGGAATCAAACGATATAGAAATCGAGAAAATGAAATACTCTTTATGGACTTAAGAAAATGGGGTTCCGAATTGGAAAAGCAATTCATTGAATTAACTAGCGAAGATATTGCTAAAGTTGCCCAAAATTATCATAATTGGCAACAGTTAGATGGTAAAACCAATTATCAAAATGTTCCCGAATATTGTTATTCAGCGCGTTTTGAAGAACTACAAAAAAATAATTTCTCCCTCGTTCCAAGTAAATATATCGAATTTGTTGACAGAGATAGTTCCATAGATTTTGATAAAGAAATGAAACGGATTCAAAAAGAATTTAAAGTGTTATTGAATGAAGAAAAACAATCTCAGGACCAACTAATAAGCGCTTTTAAAACATTAGGTTATGAGTTATAAACGAATTGGAGATTACATAAGATTAATAGATAATAGAAATAAAGATTTAGCTATTGATAATTTATTAGGGATAAATATCACCAAAAACTTTATGAAATCTGTGGCGAATGTTTCTGAAACTGATTTATCAAAATATAAAGTTATTAAAAAAAATCAATTTGCCTACAGTGCAATGCAAGTAGGTAGGGATGAAACAATTCGACTTGCACTATACAAAGAAGATGTGCCAGCTATAATTTCTCCAGCGTATCTAGTTATAGAATTGTTAGATGAAAAACAGCTCCTGCCCGATTATATGATGATGTGGTTTCAAAAGCCTGAGTCTGACAGATACGGCTGGTTTATTAGTGATAGTACTGTTCGAGCTAGTTTAGAATGGGAACGCTTTTGTGAAATTAAAATTCCTATTCCAAACATAGATGAGCAATTAAAATATGTTGCAATTTATTCTGGTTTACTAGCCAATCAAGAAACATATCAGAAGAGTCTAAATGATTTACAGTTGATTTGTAATTCTTCAATGGATAAATTGAAAAAAATCGACTATCATCTACCCTTAAATAAATTAATTAAACTGGTAGATGTTCGAAATGACTTTACTGAAATAAAAAAGTTGCTCGGAATAAACGTAAACAAAGTTTTTATGCCATCCAAAGCAAATGTAAGCCAGACGGATTTGTCTAAATATAAAATTATAAAAAAAGACCAGTTTGCCTATAGTGCAATGCAAGTAGGCAGAGACGAGACAGTAAGAGTAGTGCTTTATTCGAAAAAAGAACCTGCTATTATTTCACCAGCTTATCTTGTATTTGAGGTTATTAATAAAAGCGTTGTTATTCCTGAATTCCTAATGTTATGGTTTTATAGACCTGAATTCAATAGATATGGTTGGTTTATAAGTGATAGCACAGTCCGTGCAAGTCTCGAATGGGATCGTTTTAAAGAAATTAGTATCCCTATCCCAGATTTAAAGATACAGGAAGCAATAGTCGCATTATACCACACTCTTGAATCTAGGAAAAGAATAAATAAACAGCTTAAAGAAACAATCAAGCCTCTTTGTCCTATTCTTATGAAGGGAGTAATGGATTCGATCACTATAAAGAAACATGAAATAGAATTAGTGTAATTGATTTAACAAATCACAAATTATCGCTCAAATGAAATATCAACTTATTTTACTGAAATCAAATATTTTAGAACAAAAATATCTACTGAACGACATTAACTTTTCAATAAAACTTATATTATGAATATTTATTCTGATTGGTTTAAAGTTGATCTTCACATCCATACTGATTTTAGTAAGAAAACAAAAACAAATGATTATCAAGGACATTTTGATATTAATGTTTTAAAACAGAAATTACTTGATAACGATATCAAATTGTTCTCATTAACTGATCATAATATAATTAATGTTGACGCATACGAAAATTACTATACCAATTTTAAAGCAGGCGATCCAGAACTACTAATTGGGTGTGAATTCGATATCGAAGTTCCAGAATCAGGGACACCAAGAACATATCACAGTGTGATAATTTTTGACAATAACTCTATCGATGATGTCAAGATAATTTCAAAAAAAATAGAAGATTTATACATCGCTAAGAGACTATTAGATACAGATAGAAAAATTGTTATTGACGATTTGTATGATTTGTTCAACGAGTTTAACTTTTTCTTTATACCTCATGCTGGTAATACGAAAAGTATTCTAGACCCATATAGAGGATATGATATGAAATTATGTCAACAAATGGTTTTACTAATGCCGAGTGCTTTTGAGAAAGTAAAAGAAAGTGTAAGGCAAAAATATAATGAGGGTTTCGATTTATTGAAAAGCTTTGATTTTCAAGAAAAGGACGATATACCATATATTAATTTTTCCGATAATCATAATTGTGATAGATATCCATGTACAAATAAAGATGGTGATGATCATGAGTTTTATTGCATAAAAGGGCAACCTACATTCGAGTCAATTCGTTTTGCATTTATTGACCCAAAGTCAAGAATAAAAAAATATAGCGAAGTTGAAGTACTTAAACGATTTGATAATTTCTTACATAGTATAGAAATAAAAAACAACAAATTAATTGAAGATGCTAATGTTTTCTTCAGCCCAAATCTTAACGTTATTATTGGCGGTAGGTCAAGTGGAAAAAGCTTGCTTTTTAATATTTTAGGTAATAAAATAGGTAATAGTAAAAGTGATTTAAATAAATATACTTTAGATGTTTCAGATATAAAAATTAAAAGTTTTTTAGATACCGACTACAAATCCTCTATCACTTATAACCTAAGTGACGTTATATACATTAATCAAGGAGATATTGTTAACTATTTTGAAAATAATTCTTTGAAAGATTTAATAAAGGAGTCTGGAAAATCCGAAGAATATAAATTTGCCTTAGAATATTTCAAGGGAGAAAAAAATGGACTAAGTGAACTAGTTGATAAATTAATTGATTTATATTCAGAATTAATTGATAGTTTAAATTCGAATTTTACATTACATCATAGGGATATTGAATCAATATTTGATACTAGTTATTTCTTTAAGGCAATAAATAATGTTGAAAATAAAAAAGAAACATTTGATAAATCTTCTGAACTGCTAAATGAATTATTGAATAATATTGATGACTTTAAAGTAAATGAAAACTGGGAGCTAATCGATTTGGAGCTTAAATTAGTTGATGATTTTAAAAAATTGGTAACTTCTAAGAAAAATGATTTTGACATAGTTCAACAACGTCATCTCAGTAAGGGCAATTTAATTAGAAGTGTAAACGAAATAATTAAATCTAAAAACGAAACTTTAGATTTAAAAGGTAGAGAAAAGGAATCTTCAAACCATCGACTTAGATTATTAAAAGATAACATATTTGACTTATTTGATTTATTAAAGCGCTTTCAGGATCATTGTTTGTTGATTGATAGCTATTCATATAATTTTAGTAAAGAAATTAATATCAATAATGAGGTTACAGTCGTTTTAGAGATTGAAAATCAAGATAATATTAATAAAAAGATTTTTGATGGCTTAAATTTTGCCGGATTACCTCCCAAAAGTGTGTATGATTCATTAGTGAAGTTAGCTAACTCACAAATTAAGATTAAAAACTTCCCTGATAATTCTCCTGATAATCTACGAAAGAAAATAGTAACACTATTAGGGCCGATTCATGAGTGTTTTGATAAACCAATGGAATATTTAAAATATTCAGAAGATAGTTCATCCAAAAATAATTCTCCTGGTTTCAATTCTGAAAAATATTTAGAAACAATATTAAAAAATGGCAATTCTAAAATTGTATTCATCGATCAACCAGAAGACAATTTGGGGAATAGATTTATAACAAACAATTTAATTGATATAATAAGAGACTTAAAGTTCAAAAAAGAAATCTTCCTAGTCACTCATAATCCATCTATTGTGGTTTATGGAGATGCAGAGAATATAATTATGTGTACAAACGATGAGAATAAGGTAAAATACCAACAATTTGTACTAGAAGAAAAAGTACATCAGAAAGAAATATGTGAAGTATTGGATGGTGGTCACTATATTTTTGATCAAAGGGCTAGGAAATACAACATTAAAAAATTAATTCAATCATAAATTTATGAGTAATATTGTCATAAAACATATTTTTGAGACTGAGCAAATACTACTTTCTTTCGATATGCAGGATGGTTCTTTGTCGTTTCCATCAATTAATCTTGATATCAAATCAGATATTGACTTGAATTCTCTTTTAATAAAACTAACAGAGTTTGTTGAAATTAAGAGAGAGCTAGAAATTCAATTTGAAGATCCCAATAGCTTATTAAAGAGTGATGCAAAAATAAAGCTTATTGGAGAAACTCTAGAAGAGATTTATGCCAAGTTCAATGAGAAAATTAAAATAGAGGAAGTATCTGACGCGTATTCTTCAACAGAAGCGGATGTTTCAGATGATAACGGAGATTTGCCTTTTTAAATAGTTTAAAATCAAAATGTCAGAAACCAACCGTATAGAATATAAAAAAGAACTTACCGATTCGTTAGAAAAAGAAGTTATAGCCTTTTTAAATTATAAAGAAGGTGGGGTAATTTACATTGGGATTGATAAAGTAGGTAAAACTACAGGTGTTGCAGATAGTGATGGCGATCAATTAAAAATAAAGGACCGCTTAAAACATAATATTGCTCCTTCTTGCTTAGGCTTATTTGATGTAGTTAGTGAGGATAAAGATGGCTTGGATATTATTAAAATTATAATAGCCAGTGGCAGCGAAAAGCCTTATTTTCTACGGAAATACGGTATGACAGAGAAAGGGGCTTTTATTAGAATTGGTACGGCATCGGAGCCTATGCCTCAAAAAATGATTGATACGCTGTTTGCCAAGCGTACAAGAAACTCCATCAGCAAAATTAAATCTAACCATCAAAATTTAAGTTTTGAGCAGTTAAAGATCTACTATGAGGGAGTAGGTAAAAGATTGAATAATAATTTTGCTGCCAATTTGGAACTACTCAATGCAGATGAGTATTATAATTACGTCGCTTATTTAATCTCCGATAAAAATAGCACATCTATTAAGTTAGCCAAATATAAAGGCGAAACTAGAGCTAATCTTGTGGAGCGCAATGAGTATGGTTATGAATCTTTAATTAAAGCCACTAAACAGGTTTTAGATAAAGTAGATTTAGAAAACAAAACCGTTACTCAAATTACAGCAAGAGAAAGAAAGGAAACCAGGTATTGGGATGCAATTGCTCTACGAGAAGCCATTATTAATGCATTTGTACATAATGATTACACCACTGAAGTTCCGCCAAAATTTGAGTTATTTGATGATCGAATAGAAATTACTTCTACAGGAGGGTTGCCTGATGGTTTGAGCCAACAAGAGTTCTTTGAAGGCTTTTCTGTGCCAAGAAATAAGGAGATTATGCGGATCTATAAGGACTTGGATTTGGTAGAGCAATTAGGTTCAGGCATTCCTCGTATCTTAAAAAGCTATCCAAAAGAATGTTTCAAATTCACAGACCATTTTTTAAGGATGTCTTTCCAAATTAACGACCAAGCTAGCGACCAAGTAGACGACCAAGTTAACGACCAAGCTAAAGCAAAAGACTTGATGGAACATCTGAAAGCTAGTTTGAATAGCCTAGGTGAAGTAAAACGCGAGGTGATGGTTGAATTCAAAATGCCAACTGAAAAGCAGATAGAAAAATATGCCAAGTTAGCAGAGCAACTTACGGCAGAACAAATTGAAATCTTAAGGTTTTCGGGAAAGCCAAGATCAAATAAGGAGATCCAAGAAGAATGTTTAGGTTTAAAAAGGCACAATGATAACTTTAAACGATACATAGAACCGTTAATAAATTTGAAGGCATTGAACCGAACATTACCAAACGTCCCTAACAGTCCGTTGCAGAAATATTTTACAACAGAAATCGGTCAGATTATGTTGCTGGTCATCGATTATATAGCATGAAATTTACCGAATCGCAATTAGAGCATGCATTTATTAACTTACTTCAAGACGAACGAATGGTTCATCAGGTAGGCAATGCAGCGCGCCAAACCACAACAAATTTCCTTGAAGAGCCTGTTGTAGTATATGGTAATATCGTTAGCGATAAAGTTCTAATTGATGAAGATTTAAAAGCCTATCTGCGTACTCAGTATCAAGACGAAGAGATTACGGAAAATGAAATTAAATCCATTCTTCGGGATTTAGAGCGTCTACCCTTTTCCGATTTGTATGAGAGCAATAAAACCTTTATGAAAATGGTTTCAGATGGTTTTTTGCTTAAACGTGAAGATCGGTTCAAAAAAGACATCTATATTCAACTAATTGATTATTCAGTATCAGATCAAAATATTTACAAAATTGTAAATCAATTGGCCATTAGAGGCTATGAGATGCGCATTCCAGATTTGATATTGTATATCAACGGTTTGCCATTAGTCGTATTTGAATTTAAATCTGCAATTAAAGAAGATACCACCATACACAATGCCTATGAGCAATTAACCGTACGCTATAAAAGAGATATTCCCGAATTATTCAAATACAATGCATTTTGTGTGATTAGTGATGGGGTGAATACCAAGGCCGGTTCATTCTTTGCGCCTTATGAATTGTTTTACGCCTGGCGAAAAATTGAGGGAATGAAAACCGAGGTTGATGGTATTGATGCCATGTTCACCTTGATACAAGGGATGTTTAACCGAATCAGATTGAGGGATATTATTCGTAATTTCATTTACCTACCAGATAGCTCGAAGAAAAATGAAAAGATTGTTTGTCGTTATCCTCAATACTACGCTACAGTTAAGCTTTTCGAAAACATAAAATTGCACCAACGCCCTAATGGAGACGGTAAAGGTGGGACTTATTTTGGCACCACAGGATGTGGTAAAAGTTACACCATGCTTTTTTTGAGTAGAATGTTGATGAAAAGCACATACTTTGGTAGTCCAACTATAATTTTAATTACGGATAGAACTGATTTAGATGATCAGCTCTCCGGTCAGTTTACCAATGCCAAAGGATTTATTGGCGATGAAACCGTTATTAGTGTAGAAAGCAGGAGTAATTTAAGAGAACTATTGCAAGGTAGAAACAGCGGTGGTGTTTTCTTAACCACCATACACAAGTTTACGGAGGATACGAAATTACTTACAGATCGGACTAATGTGATTTGTATTTCCGATGAGGCGCACAGAAGTCAAACCAATTTAGATCAGAAAGTAAATATTACTGAGAAGGGCATTACTAAAACTTACGGCTTTGCGAAGTACTTACATGACTCATTGCCAAACGCCACTTATGTAGGCTTTACCGGAACCCCAATTGATGCAACGATTGATGTATTTGGTGATATAGTTGATGCTTATACTATGACAGAATCGGTTAATGATGAAATTACGGTTAGGATAGTTTATGAAGGTCGTGCTGCAAAGGTTTTGCTTAATAACCATAAGCTTGAAGAAATAGAAGCTTATTATGCACAGTGTGCAGAGGATGGAAGTAATGAAAATCAAATAGAAGAGAGCAAAAAGGCGATGGCACAAATGAATGCCATTATTGGAGATCCAAAACGTTTACAAGCCATTGCCGAAGATTTTGTCCGCCATTATGAAAATAGAATTGCTGAGGGAGCAACAGTAAAAGGCAAAGCCATGTTTGTTTGTAGTAGTAGACAAATAGCATTTGAGTTATACAAAAATATCTTAGCCATACGCCCTGATTGGGCTGAAGTAAAAATTGCCCCAGATGATGTTGTGCTGTCGGAAAAGGAGCAAAAAGAAATTAAACCGATGGAACGCCTAAAAATGGTGATGACCAGAGGTAAGGATGATGATGAAGTGTTATATAAGTTATTAGGCACAAAAGACGACCGCAAAGAATTTGATCGTCAATTTAAGAACGAAAAATCTAACTTTAAAATTGCCATTGTTGTAGATATGTGGCTCACAGGGTTCGATGTTCCGTTTTTAGATACCATGTATATTGACAAACCCATTCAAAGACACAATCTAATTCAAACCATCTCCCGGGTTAATAGGAAATTTCAAGGAAAAAATAAGGGTTTGGTTGTCGATTACATTGGAATCAAGAAGCAGCTAAATTTAGCCTTAGCACAATATGGTAAAGGGGATTCGCAAAATATTGAAGATATTGAACAATCAATTGTGGTTGTAAAAGATCAACTTGACCTTTTGAATAAACTATTTCATAAATTCGATTCTTCAAAATATTTTCATGGAACCCCGGTAGAACAACTTAAGTGTTTAAATGAGTCTGCCGAATTTGTGCAACTCACTCAAGAACTTGAAAAGCGTTTTATGTATATCGTAAAACGCTTAAAGTCTGCTTATGATATTTGTTCGGGTAGTGGCATTTTCAAAAACGAAGAACGAGATATAATTCATTTTTACTTAGCCATCAGAGCTATTATTTACAAGTTAACAAAGGGTGTGGCACCTGATGCGGCCCAAATGAATAATAAAGTCCGCCAAATGCTTCAAGATGCAATAGAAAGCGAAGGCGTTGAAGAGATATTCAAACTTGGAGATGATAACGAAACAGAAGTAGATATCTTTTCCGAGGATTATATGGCAAAGATTGATAAAATAAAACTACCTAATACCAAAATTAAATTATTGCAAAAACTACTGGCGAAAGCAATTGATGATGTTAAAAAAGTAAATAAAGTTACCGGTATAGATTTTTCAAAGC
This sequence comes from Pedobacter jamesrossensis, assembly GCF_042650905.1. Taxonomy (NCBI): domain Bacteria; kingdom Pseudomonadati; phylum Bacteroidota; class Sphingobacteriia; order Sphingobacteriales; family Sphingobacteriaceae; genus Pedobacter; species Pedobacter jamesrossensis. The sequence continues at coordinate 51,891 of NZ_JBHSBY010000036.1, forward strand.
GACTTCAGTTCATTGTAGACAAATACAACGAACGTAAAGAAAACGACGTTTTAAGAAGTGAAGTTTTAGAAGATTTTACAGACGAAATTATTGATTTGTATTATGCCCTAAAAAAGGAAAAAGATTCTTTCAAAGGTCTAGGAATTGATTTCGAAGAAAAGGCATTTTACGATATATTAAAAGCCTTAGCCATTAAATATGATTTTGCCTATCCAGAGGATAAATTAATTCATTTAGCCCAAAAGGTAAAAGATGTAGTTGATGATAAAGCCAAATACACCGACTGGAGTAAAAGGGAGGATATTAAAGCAGAGTTAAAAGTTGATTTAATCATCCTGTTAGCCGAAAATGATTATCCACCAATTGATCGTGATGAGGTTTACAAAGAAATTTTCGAACAGGCTGAAAATTTTAAAAAATATAATTAATAATCAAAATCGAATTCTAAATCTATGAGCTTGACTTCGTTAGGTTCTCATAAAAGATGCTACTCCTTCATGATTTTTTAGATAAGACTACTAGGCGTTTCAGTACAAAAAATTATTAATAGTTGTAAGATAATCAGGTGGTTATGGATGATAAGTAGAGTAAAGCACTGTGGTAAATTATGTTTTAATTGATATAGGTTTAATAGATTCATAAAATAATGAATAACGAAAACTGGTCTTCGGATGAAATTATTAACTTTTTAAATCATTTTGAGCAGCAACAGCAAATTTCTCAGGCTTATGATAAAGAATGCGAATTGGCTTCATTAAGCTTCTTCGGGGATGAGCAGTTGCAACCATTAAAACTCTGTGATGCGGCAATGTGTTTTTTGGTTTCAGAATTTTCCAGGGGAAAGCGAAGTTGGGATACGAGACTTAATGAAAAAATGCAGCTTTTCGCAGCATATAGACAGGGTTTTAATGTTTCTTATGGCTTGGTTATCGAGGGGAATTACATCAAAGCGAGTGGCGTGATTAAGCAGGATTTTGAAATAATCACAAGACTCACCGAGATTACTCTAAGACGGAATAAGTATGGAAGAGTCCCGAATGTTCAAAACTCACCAGTAACATATCGGGAAATGTATAACTACCTTAACGACATTGCCCATATTTCTAAGGATGACATTTTGCGCAGAATTCTCTTATATGAGAGGGAGGACAAATCGTTTGCCATTACACACGCTAAAAAGTTTAATAAAGTTATAGCACATCGGCTTATGAGCTATATAATCGCCATAAAAATTGAGCTTCTAAGACAATGCCTTAACTTTTACAAAGATTTTATAGGAATGGATGTAAGCAGCCTACCAAGTACATCTTTTAAATAACTTTCGCGATGTTTTTCTTTGCATAAAAGAAATATATGAGAACATCAGAAGAAAAAATGTTAGCAGTTGA
>NZ_JBHSBY010000037.1:0-70745 GCF_042650905.1 Pedobacter jamesrossensis
AAATGTTGTACCTTTAAGCATACTTTTTGGTGTCGTAACTTAAAGGTATAAAAAACGGGGTGGCTTAGGCTATCCCGTTTATTTTTATCGGACAACAATGATTTATAAAGCAAAAAAAACGCTTTTATGATGAAAACTTCCACCTTTCATTTTGTGAATTTTATACAGATATGGGTCATACGAATAAGCTGGTGAGTATCCGCTTTTCTTTTCTTTTTCCCATCGCAATGCGAAAACATCTTCTCTTCCCTTAAATAAGGACTTATACAAATTAATTTGTTCTTGAGTCAAATTTTCCATTTACGTAAATTCGTGTAAACTTGCTAATCTAGATTTGTGTTTTGAACCAGGTTAGGTAATTCTCGATTTGAGATACCAGATAATAAGGGAGATTCAATAGTTTGTATTTCTTGCCGCCGGGGGTAAAGGCATCAGTAATGTGCAGCGAGCCTGCATAAAATCGGATGGCCATATTATGTGGGGACAGATCCATAAACATATGCAAAGATTTTAATTTACCTTCAGCTCCTGATTTCACTTCTACCGGAATTAGTTGCCCTTCAAAAGGTACAACGTAGTCCACCTCTGCACTTGAAGTAGTCTTCTCCCGTACCCAAAAATGGAGTGCACTTAAGGATTTAAACTGCGTCGCTAATAACTCCTGACCAACCAAGTGCTCAATTAAGGTCCCTTGATAAACTTTATTTAAATCATCAGTTCCTAAAATCTCTGTCTGTATACCAGCAAAATAATTAAGCATTCCAGTATCCAGCACCTGAAGCCTTGGAGATTTCCTAAAGTTTGGCAGCAAAGGCAGTTTTACATCACTTGATGGGTAAATAAGCTCAATTAACAAAGCCTTTTCCAGCGTCCTTAATGCTTCTCCCATATCCCTGGAACGGTAGGGTGAATTTCCGAAACCTTCAAACTTAATACGCCCACCAGCCTGTCCAAATGATGCCCTTATCGCGTGACCTATATGTAATGCCTGTGCATTTGTGCCAGCATATTTCTCAACATCGTCCATATATGCCGTAATCAACGAATCGAAGATTGATGACAATTCCAGTAGATCTTTGTTTTTGCTATACGCTGCAATAACTTCTGGCATTCCCCCTATAAGTGCATAGGTATGGAATAGCAGTATGAGTTTATCATGTGTAAAGGATGGTGCGGGTACCTGTTGTAAATAATTTATCGCTTCCCGCTCATCCATAGCACTCAAAAACTCTGGAAAAGAAACGGGTCTTAAAACCATATATTCTACTCTTCCGACTGGAAAGCTAATATTTTTATCAAATAAAGTTTCGAGCATACTGCCCGCAGCTATTACAGCAATCCCTGGTTCGTCTTCATAAAAATAACGTAGAATGTTTAAGGCCTCAGGCACTTCCTGTATTTCATCGATAAACAAAAGTGTATCGTTTCTTTGGGTAAGTGACTGATTTTTAGTAAAAAACAAAGACTGCACGAGTAATTGGATCGTTGTGAACTCTTCAAAAGGCTTTCTGTCAGCAGCAAGCTCCAGATTGAGATAGATATACTGCTTAAATTTTTTTGAAAATTGCCCAACAACGGTGGTCTTACCCACCTGCCTAGCGCCTCGTATCACTAATGGCTTACGATTTGATTTGGTAAGCCATTTTTCTAACTCTGTAAATATTATTCTATCGAACATTTGACAAACTTTAATTCCAAAACTACTTGTTGTTACAAAATTAGGACTAATTAATGAATATTTCGTCACAGAATTAGGGTTAATTAATTGCTTATCTGTCACAGAATTAGGATAAATATAGTTGATAATTGTAATAGAATTAGGGTAAATGTATGTGTTGTTATTACTGAAATGTTCGTGAAAATCATTTATTAATTTTCTTAATATTTTGTAGCTGGTTGTATTTAGATGATTTTTCTTGTGTTAAACGAATTCATTTCGTAAATTTGAGTGATAACATTTGAGCCCAATAACAGTCATTTTGGATCGTTAGTGAGGAGTAATTGTTTTTTTGCAAGTAATTGTTAGTCAGTAGGTTGTTTAAATAAAGATTGTTCTGGCTTCGTCGGAACCACTTACAAATGGTTTATTATCGATGAATATTACGACAAGTGGTACATCAATGATCAGCTGCCTGAATCGATGCCATATCTTTCCCTCCCATCAGATATCATCTTCAAATAAGTCACGAGAGTTTCTTTCCAGTTTAAAATGAACCGACAGGCAATATGTAAATTATGGCTTTTGGCAGAAGTGAGCAAGAATCAGCTTTTCAATAAGAGATTCCTTTAAGCACCTCAATTAAGTACCTTCAGTAGAAGGAGATTTACCTTTATGAAATATCATTGAAAAGCCTATTTTTGAGTACATCTGTACTTGAACAATGAAAGACGAAATTACCAGCAAGAATTTTAAAACCAAATTGGATAGTGAGCTGATCAAAAAATCACAGCGGTGCGCCGTCAGAGAGTGTGATGAAGTTAACTCTGGCGATTTTGAATCCTATGTTGATGAACTTGATAAAAGTTATGATGTGAGGCTACAGTTAGAAAAAGGTACCGTGATTGTCTCTAGTTGTGAATGTAAAAGTCATCTCTCATTCTGCCATCATAAGATTGCACTTTTAGCCTTTATTGCCAAAGGCATAAAACCAGTCGCTAAGGTCGTTGCCACCAAAAAGATCGATCCTGTAAAACAGGCCTTGGAGCAAGCTGAGCCCGAGAAAATTAAGGCTTGGATTTTAAAGACCTTAAAGAAAAACAAGGATCTGAGTATTGCTTTCATGAATGAATTCTCTGATAAATCCGAGAATTATACACCAGAGGAAATTATTGCTCTAACCCATGATACGGTGAAGGCAGTGATTGGTAAAAGACGAAAAGCCGAAGTTTTTGAAGTGAGAAAGATCATTGATCTGTGGACCGAACTTCATAAGCCAATTTTGGAACAATATTTTGCTGAGCCTGCCAATGAAGATTTTTTTCAGCAAATTCATGCCCTAATTGACACTGTGGTTGAATTCAAATATCGAATACTAACCAGTAGCAAGAGGTTTGAAACCTATTTCAAACAAGTCTTAACTCAGATAGAAGAAGTTATATTAAATATTCGCGATGATGAGACCTCCACAAAGTGCCTATCCTATTTTTCGAAAGAATTTTTTCTTGATGGTCATGGCGGGGTTCGCCGGGAATACACAAATATATTCGTACATATATTTAATTCAAGCTCAGCCCAGATGCGCTCGAAGATAATAGGGATTATAGCGGGAGTTTATCATACTAGGAAAGATGAAAGAGTCGCGGAATCAAAAGAATTATTGGAGTTGTTGCTGCACATGGTTGTATTCAATAAGAACTTTCCTGAATATAAGGATATATTCCGGCCAATCAGGCATGCTATTGCATACAACATTAGACTAATAGATGCTCTAATCGAGCTTGGAGAGTTGAATACTGCAGAAACTTACTGTATTGAGCAAGTCGACCAAAATACTGATTCCTATTACGATTTAGATTATATCGCAAGATTGAAACAGATTTATATCCAAACAAAAGATGATAAGAAACTGGTTGGAGTACTTTCAAGGGAACTGCTGTACAAGCCTAACTTTGACAATTATAACCTTGTTCTTTCCAGTATTGAACCTGATGCCCAATTTAAAAAATGGAGAAATCAGGTTTTGGCAAATGCAAGACAACTCGCGGTCTTTGATAAAAATGCTGCGGATTTTTCCCTTGCGCTGCGAGATTCGGAAGGGGATTTTAAGGGGCTATTAGCATATCTGGATGAAAATGCAGATTATGATAGTATTGCACTGTACACAAAGCAGTTAATCCTTTATTCTGCGGAAGCTTTTATGAAAAAGCTTATTACCAAAATTGATAATGAACGCGATAAGCGGCTGAACATTGACAATCCTGCTAAGCTTGAAGAGATATTGGAAAAGATCTATCAAATGGCGGCTTTGAAATATGGGGTAGAAAATCTAACGCTTATAGTAAAGGCGAGAGAAAAGGTTTATGGGACATGGGCCAATTTATTCGTAAAATATGTGGCTAGAAAGTCATCGACCAGTTAATTCCTCTAGAACTTTCTGAGGTTAAACGGTGAAAAATAGTCAGAACAGAAAGTAAATTATCTAAAAAGGTTAATAATTTGATATAGAATTAAAGTAAATATTTGCAATTTCTATAAAAGAATTAGAGAAACGCATAAGCTGTGTACGCAAGTTATCCAACAGGGCTCTTTTGATAATGAACAGTGTCACCATTATTATGGTTCTCAGTTAATGTGGATTGATATGTGGATTTTTATAAATTTGCTTCGAGGAAATGGTGGATTTTCAATGAGTAATCGAAAGAATTAAGCCAATCTTTAGGTGCTTGAATACTTGACTGAGCAGGCTTTACTTCAGTATGATGCCGTGGGTGCGGTCGATATTGTGCCGAGTCTAGGTCGTGGTCTTGAGCGTTGGATTTGAAATGAACCTTATCATTCACCAAACACTGCAAGTGACTTTTGTATTTATGCCCGGTGGGAAAACAGGGTTTTGCATGATAGCTCGATTGCTCCACAGTTATTTTTCGAGTTGTTCGCCTGAACACAAACGAATAATTCATATTTGAATAATTCGGCTTGGGCCCATGGATGTGAAATTCATGAACTGGAAACCAGGGATTTTCCTGACATCAAATGGTAATTAAATAAGTTGGAAAGATATGAAGATGTCCGATATAAGAATGCTAAAAAAGGTTGCGGAGAGCTTACCTCTTATCCCTTGCGACCCATACGGTATGATGATGAACGTTTATAGGAAATCTCAAAGAACTTACAGCCACCTTCGCGCGCTACATTTGATTTGGAGGAAGGAATAGTAAGGCGCCTTTTACCTTGGGCTAGAATTTTATAAGGCAGCTATTCCCACTGAAGAAACAGGAAAGTTTTATACGGTAGTTTCCCGGGAAAAGCTTTCTCGTCGGTTATGAACTGAATGCAGATTATCCAAGAAAACGCGGGTTTCGGTTTAAACTTAATAAATACCTGAAAAATTTGGACGACCAATTTAAAGAGCTTTACGACCAAGTAAAAATACAGAAGAATTTTATGAAAAGGGTTTTCGTTGAACAACTTTAGGCTTTATAAAGCCACGTAGAAGTTTTTTACAGTCATTAGAAAAGGTTTATTATTTTTGATAAATATTTCTAGAGCGAATTAATAATTACAAATTAATATGAAGAACAAAGTCATCAGTTTATTTGGAAATAAAACTATTATCCAAAACCAGGGTGTAAAATATTCAAAATTACTGGAACAGTTTATAGAACCTTTTATGGCTGATTTTGATGGCATTGAACATTATGAAGACATTTTTGAGTTTGCCATCAGTGCCTGGAATTTCGGCAATCTGAAAGTCCTGTTGCCAAAGGGAGAAAGTGAAGCGATTATGAGTTCTTTTAAGAAAACAGAGGTAAATTTGGATCTGTTAAAGAGAATGATTTATTCGAAAGTAACAAAATTTAAGGACTATGATAACTTTATTGTAGATTTTGAAATCAAAGAAACTATTGGAGATCCTGTTTTATCTGTAGTTACCCAGGGGAAAGAGGATTATTTAGCTTCGATGCTGGCGGATTTAGAAGAGGAGTATAGCGAGGAGGATTTCGAAGAAAACTACATTAATCGCAGCGCAATCATACTAAGACCATTGCAACCTTTTTTGGATTGGTTTTCTAATTTGTATCCCGAAGATGTTCATGAAGTCAAAGAAACAAAAACTTACCTGATAAGTGAAGATATTGATGATGTGGAAGCCTGGCTTAGAAAGAAATTTGATAGGCTATTTGTGCTCGAATTAGAAGATAGGCATAGTAATAAAAAGAAATGGCCCCAAAACCGTAACTACAAAATGTTTAAACAATGGTTTCAAGTAGAGTTGTCAACATGGGTTTACGATTTGGAAAAAGAACCTGTCTCCAAGGCTTTGTAAAAGCTTGAGGCTATGCAAATACCCATAAACGAATTTGAACAAATCCTTGATTAAGCCATTTTAAAACGAGCACTCGCTTATTTTAGAAATCATTCTGGCATTGATTTTTCAGAAATCTCAATTGGAGAATATGAAGCCATTGTTGCTGGAAGGGAAGATTATACCGTTCGGTTAACAATTGAAAAACCAAATTATTAAGGGGCATCAATGTGATTGCCCCTATTATTTCGGCCCTGTAAGTAGACATATAGTTGCCACTATTTTCTATCTGCAAGAAAATTATTTGCAACTGAGTAAATTTCAACAAAAAAACGATAAACAAAAAAAACATCTCGATTGCCCAGCAAATCCAGGAATTGCTTTCAAATAGATTGTCGGAGACTTGGCTAAGAGAAACAATAAGAATATATATTGTTTTCTGAATAATTCCTTAACGGGGAATTAATAAGCTGATCATAGTTTTGGGAACATGATTACCACCAATCAATTAGATGATTTTGAACTACTTTATAAGTTAAGTAAAGGTAACCGGCAGGCCTTTAATGCAATTTTTCTGAAGTATCATTCTGGTTTGGTAAGGTATGGGGAATCTTTACTTTCGAACACTTGCCATCAGGCTGATGACCTTGTACAAGAAGTTTTTTTGAAAGTTTGGAACCAAAGGGATAACTTAATCATCCATAGTTCATTATCAGCATTTCTTTTTACTGCTTTAAAAAATAAGGTAAAGGATATTTATAGGGAAAGACAAATTCTACTTTATGATCCTACCGAGATGGAGTTTAATGAACAAACCAATGCTTCTCAGTCGCCCGATAATATATTGATTTTCAAGGAGCTTAGCTGTAGTATAGAGGAGATGATAAATCTGCTCCCTACAAAAACCCAACTTGTTTTTAAAATGAATAGGGAAGATAACCTCACTTATGATGAAATTGCATCACTATTAAATCTAACCCGAAACTCTGTTAAAACACACATGTTTAGGGCAATAAAGTTTTTAAAGGAACATTACGGGCACTACAAATCGCAGTTGTAATATTAATTTAGTGTTAGCCATATTACCATTACATTAAATCGAATATACCTTGTAAGGATATTCCTGTTCAAATACGTCTTTCCAACAATCAACATATTATTTTGGAAGAGAGAGACATCTATTTATTAATTACCCAATACCTGCTCAAACATACCAGTACAGAAGAAAATGAATTTTTAGCTGATTGGATAACAGCATCGCCTCGAAATGAACAAACGTTTGAAGAAATTAAAGCGAGTTGGTTTGATGTAAAGTTGGCTGATAAGGAAGAAAGTTTGAAGGCATTGAAAAAGCTCAACCATATTATTGATGAGCAAGAGGTAAATGTAAAGCGCAGCAATAAAAAGTTTATTTTGAAATGGTCAATGCTTGCAGCGACCGTAGCTGTAGTTTGCATGGTATCATTGCTCATGCTTTCATCTAATGATCTAGCCCCAGCATCACCACTTTATTTGCAAAAGGTGAGCAAAGCCGGAGAGATAAAAACATTCTATCTGGTTGATGGGACGAAGATTATCCTTGGTCCGAAAAGTATATTAAAATATCCTGCTGCATTTGAAAAGTATCATCGACAGGTTGAATTAATTGGTGAGGCTTATTTTGAAGTGAGTAAAAATCCACATAAACCTTTCACAGTACGTACCGATGATTTAAGCATTAATGTGCTGGGTACTCATTTTAATGTTGATGCCTCCAAAAATGAAAATTTAACGGCTGTATCTCTATTTGAAGGAAAGGTGAATGTTAACGTAATTGATGACCATGACGAAGAATACAAGTTGAAACCCGGGCAGGAATTGGTGTTAAATCGTTCCAGCCACCAGGTTTATCAACATGTTTTAGATAGTGCCAATGTAATGGGCTGGATGACCAAGACTTTAGTTTTTAATAATGAAAAGCTAAGCGATGCGGCAAAAAAAATCGGCAAAATGTATGGCGTTAAGTTGGTGTTTGATGATGAATCGACTGCTGATACACGGGTTTTTGCACGCTTTGAAAATGACCCTTTAAATGACGTGCTTGAAATTATCTGCTCAACAGGAAATTTAAGCTATCGCAATGATGGAAATAAAATATACATAATTAACAAAAAATGAATTAAAACAGGGTTACAAAACAATTGAGTGATGCAAGGCAGAACTCAAAAAAATAACCGGCATTTACGAGATGCCGGTTAAAAATTCGCCATACAAACTATTCAAAATTCACTTAACGAATTCCTAATTTATGAAAAAAAAGATTTACAAATCGTCTTTAATTTCTTTGAAATGCAGGTTGTTAATCCTAACACTGCTGTTAACCAGTATCTGCTATCAAGTTTCTGCCTCAAATAAAAGGTCAGCAACAGAAAACTTAAACAACATAAAATGCTCTATTCAAGCTAACAATCAATCGCTTTCGCAAATCTTTAATATGATTCAAAAGCAAACGAATTATAGCATCGTTTGTGTTGATCGTAATGGGTTTCTTCAAAAAAAAATAAGCATTAATGCTGTAAACAGTAATTTGGGTAATGTGTTGCAGAAAATCTCGTCAACCATACCCTTTACTTACAATGAGGTTAATAATAAAATTATTGTTAAACCTGTTTTAATCGTTAAATCTGCCGATGCAAGAATTATTCGTGGACATGTAACCGATAATAAAAAGCAAGGTATTCCAGGTGTTTCTGTGCTAGTAAAGGGTTCAAATACAGGTACCGTTACCAATCAGGAAGGTGATTTCTCTATTAAAGTTAAGGATGGTGATGTTTTGGTATTAACCAGCGTTGGCTATACCACAAAAGAAATTGTAGTAACCGAAACGGATACTTACAGCATCGAATTGGCTGATGATGATCAAACACTTTCTGAAGTTGTAGTTACCGCTTTAGGTATAAAAAAGGAAAAAGCTAAACTGGGTTACGCAGTACAGGAAGTGCAAGGCGAAAACCTGGTAAAAGCTCGCGAACCAAACATCATTAACTCATTAACAGGTAGGGTTGCAGGCTTAAACATTCGCAATTCTACAGATTTATTTCAAGACCCAGGTATTTCACTTCGTGGAAGAAAACCCCTTATTGTAATAGATGGAATTCCAGACCAATCGGCCGATTTGTACAAAGTTAACGCTGATGATGTTGAGAGTTTAACCGTACTTAAAGGAGCAAGTGCTTCCGCATTATATGGTTCAATTGGTCAGAACGGTGCGATTATGATTACCACAAAACGAGGAAAAGGTAAAGACTTGAGTATCGATGTAAATTCATCAACTCAAATTCAACCTAGTTTTATCAGAATACCAGATGTACAAACCGAATATGGTGCAGGTTTTAAAGGAAAATACACCTATGTTGATGGTTCTGGCGGTGGTCCGGAAGGTTCTGGTTGGATATGGGGACCAAAATTAGATCAACCGGCAGCGACGCCAAGTGGCTTTTTTGAAACACCACAGTTTAATAGTCCCATAGATCCACTTACCGGCAAACTTGTTCCATTGCCATTCATATCAAGAGGAAAAAATAATGTAAAAGATTTCTTCCAAACCGGTTTGATTTCAAGCAACAACATCAGCATTACTCAAAGTTCAGACAAAGGCTCATTCCGTGCATCGGCATCACACATCTACCAGCGTGGCATCGTGCCAAATACCGATCTGAATAACTCTTCTTTCAGCATCTCGGGTAATTATAAATTATCAGATGCTTTTACCATAGATGCCCGCTTGAACTACAATCGCCAGTTTACCAAAAACTTTCCTGAAACAGGTTATGGACCCACAAATTATTTGTACAATTTAGTTTTGTGGACTGGGGCAGATGTTAGCGTTGCAGATTTAAGAAATTATTGGGTGCCCGGAAAGGAAGGTATTCAGCAGCGTAACTACAATACTTCATACTACAACAACCCTTATTTTCAGGCTTACGAATATTTAAGAGGATATGATAAGGATAATACATTTGGTTCCTTGAACTTAAATTACAAAATCAGTCCGGCTTTAAACATCCAGTTTAGAAATGGTATAAATGGATACGGCTTAAACAGAACTTATAAAGAACCAATGAGTTATATTGGTTATGGAAATAAATCACGAGGTCAGTTTACAGTTGCTACAGGGAATTATATAGACTTGGCTACCGACCTTATTGCAGATTACAACCATACTTTTACCGAAAAGTTTAAGTTGCATGCGCAGGTGGGTGGTTCAAATTATTATCGCAATAACAAATACGGCTCTACCAATACTGATGGGCTAACCATACCAGGTTTTTATAATTTAAGCAATTCAGCAAATCCCATACAAGGCACAAATTTTATTGAAGAAAGGCGTACGAGTAGCGTTTATGCCGTTTTAGATTTAGAATTTTTAAACGGTATTTATTTATCTGCAACAGGTAGAAATGATGTAATCTCTACACTGCCAATAGCAAATAACAGCTTTTTTTATCCATCAGTAAGTTCATCGGTCGTGATATCTCAACTTGCTAAACTGCCAAAATGGATTTCATATTTAAAGGCCCGTGGCTCATGGTCTAGGGTGTCAAGTGCTACTTTAAATGATAACGCTTACACATATAGTTATCTACCGTCATTTAACAAGGGTGTTATTTGGAATAATTTGCCTTCTTTAACTTTTGGTGATGCCGTGTTAAACGGCAACTTATCACCACAAACATCTGATAGCTGGGAAATTGGTGTAGATGCTAAATTTCTTAAAAACAGATTAAGCCTGGAGGCTACCTATTATCAAACCCGCGATTTTAACAACATTGTATCTATTCCTGTGTCTATTACTACAGCCTATAACAGCCAGTTGGCAAACGGAAATGTTTATCAACGTAAAGGATTAGAGTTTGTAGTTTCTGGCACTCCTTTAAAATCTGCCAATTTCGAATGGAATGTTTCGCTAAACTTTAGTCAGTACCGCCGTTATTTGAAAGAGATTTATGGAGGGGCGGAAACGCTTAACTTTTTGAAGGTAGGTGATAGAATGGACAGGATTTTTACTACCGTTTATCAAACCAATAATCAAGGCCAGATTATTTATGGCAGCAATGGATTCCCGCTGAATGATACTTTTTCGAGGTATATCGGTAACCAAGACCCAGATTGGACTTATGGTATCGAAAATACATTTAACTACAAAAACTTCAGTTTAAAATTTTTAGTTGATGGCCGTATTGGCGGCATGATGTATTCTACCACCAACCAAAAAATGTGGTGGGGTGGAACAAATAAAGGCACATTAAACCAATACAGGGTTGATGCAAACAATGGACTATCAACTTTTATTGGCGATGGGGTGGTGGTAACCAGTGGACAGGCAACTTACGATGCAACAGGCAATATAATTGCTGATACAAGGGTTTATGCGCCAAATACCAAGGCGGTAAATTATATTGATTACATGACAAATACCAGCAATGGAGCATACAATAATTACAATTATTTCTCACAAACATTTTTAAAACTTCGCGAAACAACCTTGAGCTATCAGGTGCCGGCTAAGTTTTTAGGTAAATCGTTTATAAAAGGATTAAATGTATCGCTGGTTGGGCGAAACTTATTGTTATTCTCTAAAATGCCAAACGTAGACCCAGACCCGGCTACTGATAATTTGCAAACACCATCTACACGGTCATTTGGCTTTAACGTAAATCTGAAATTTTAATTCATCACAAATAGATATGAAAAATTTATTATCACTACTTGTACTCATCGTCATTCTGCAAACAGGGTGTAAAAAGTTTAGTGAGTTTCAAACCGACCCAAATAAATCTACAATTGCTACGCCAGATTTGTTGTTGAATTCTATCGAACAAACGGCTTTCCAGGCATCAAATGTTACTGTTGCTTATGCATCACGCCAAATGGTTTATACCGATGCGGTTTCTTTGGAACAATATTATGGCTGGACACGCGGAAGTTACAACGGCTATAACAATTTAAGGCAAGTAATTAAAATGGAGCAAGCTGCAATCAACCAAAATAAACCCGAATATATTCCGATTGCAAAATTTTATAAGGCCTGGTATTTTCTCCAGCTAACCCAAATGTTTGGCGATATTCCATACACGCAGGCCCTAAAGGGTGATGAGGGTATCACAACACCTCTTTACGATAAGCAGGAAGATATTTATTTGGGCATTTTAAATGATTTAAAAACAGCCAGCGGACTTATAACTTCTACCACGCCAAATGTTGCGGGCGATATCGTTTACAATGGAAATATGCAACAATGGAAAAAGGCAATTAATTCCCTTTCTTTGAGGGTACTTTTAAGTTTATCCATAAAAGAAAACGATACCAAACTGGAAGTTAAAAAGCGTTTTGCCGAAATTGTGAATGCACCAGCTACGTATCCCATCATGGAATCTAATACCGATAATGCACAGTTGAAGTTTTATGATTTGCTGAATAACCGTTATCCTTATTTCAACAGTAACGATATGCAAACCGCTTATTATATGGAAGAAACGTTTGTTGATTTATTAAAATTATTAAAAGACAACCGTTTATTTTCATTTGCAGATAAAGCGCCTAAATTTTCGAGCCTTCCTGCTACCGATTTTAATGCTTATGGTGGCGCAAAAGGTAGTGCACCCGTTAATGAAAATAATGCCAGAAGTGTTGCTGGAGAATTATCTAAAATAAATCCACGATATTATAATAATCCGGTGAACGAGCCAAGCATAGCCCTTGGTTATGCAGAAGTTCAATTTATATTGGCTGAAGGAGTTACAAGAGGTTGGATAGCTGGAAATGCAAACGATTATTATCAGAAAGGAATTCAGGCATCTATGTTGTTTTATAACATTAATCAAACGGCAATTAATACCTATTTGTCTCAAAGTACAGTTCAATTAGCTGCAGGTTCGGGTGCTTTGGTAAACATTCTTACTCAAAAATACATTGCCTCATTTATGAATAGCGATTGGCAACCTTTTTATGAGCAGCGAAGAACGGGAATTCCAACTTTTGATCTTAGCGGTGCTGGTGTGTTAAACAACAAGCGCATTCCTAAACGTTGGATGTACCCAGAATCAGAACTGCGCTTAAATCAAGTCAATGTTAGTGGTTCAATAAGTTCGCAATACACTAGCGGTGATGATATTAATGGCGTAATGTGGTCTATCAGGCCATAATAAAATAAGGCTGTATCACATACCAAATCTCCTCCTTGAGTCTGTTAAAGGATTTCGACAAAGATTTAAAGATGATTAATTTATGATACAGCCTTTTATTAATTTTAATTGATGCATTTATATTTTCAATATGTATAAGAAATTTTTTGTTGCTGTTTTACTATTTTCAGCTGTACAGGCCAGTGCTCAAAAGGTAAAAAAAACCGTATTTGTTATAGCCGATGGTATTCCAGCTGATTTAATTGAACGTTTGGATTTACCACATATTAAAAAAATTATAGCCGATGGAAGTTACACGCGAATGTCTGTTGGTGGTGAAAAGGATAGCTATAGCCAAACACCAACCATATCTGCGGTAGGTTACAATAGCTTGCTTACAGGTACCTGGGTCAACAAACATAATGTGCCGGACAATGATATAAAATCACCTAACTACAATTATCAGAATATTTTTAGGTTGCTTAAAAATCAATATCCAAATAAAAAAACGGCTATATTTTCTAGCTGGACTGATAACCGAACCAAACTACTCGGACATAATTTAAAAGCGGCTGGTAACTTAAAGGTTGATGCTTATTTCGATGGCTATGAGTTAGATACTGTTCGGTTTAAGCATGACAGAAATAGAGAGTTTATGCATAAGATAGATGAACAGGTAGCTGAAGATGCAGCCACAACAATTTCAAAAGATGCACCAGACCTTTCTTGGATTTACTTAGAATATACCGATGATATGGGACACATGTATGGTGATAGTCCGCAGTTTGAAAGTGCAGTTAAAAAGTTAGATGTTCAGCTAGGAAAAATTTATGATGCCATACAACTTAGGAAGAAAAAGAATAATGAAGATTGGCTAATGATTGTTACCACCGACCACGGTAGGGATGAAAAAACAGGAAAAAACCATGGCGGTCAGAGTGCAAGGCAACGTTCTACATGGATGGTGTCGAATTATAAACCCTTAAATAATTATGCTACTTATTATCGCCCTGCAATTGTAGATATTATGCCATCTATCGCCAGATTTATGAACATCAATCTACCAAAAGAAGTAAAAGAAGAAGTAGACGGTACGCCATTTATTGGTGATGTTGCAATCGCTCAAGTAGAGGCAAATTATGTACACGGCAATATCGATTTAAATTGGAAAGCATTAAAAAATAATGGTAAAGTAAAAATATACCTCAGCACAACAAATCATTTTAAAACTGGAGGAAAAGATGAGTATCATCTTCTGGCAGAAGTTGCTGTTACGCAAAAACATGCATTTATCAATATAGAAAAATATCCGTCGGATTTTTACAAGATAGTGCTGGAAACTCCCGAAAATACGGTTAACAAATGGATTCAGCTTAATTCCAAAAGCAAATGATAAAGATGTTTTAAAGACAAATTACTATTTCATCCCAGCTTGCTGATCTTTCTTTCGAAAATTGATACCCTCATTACTTGATATAGCTTTAATCATTAACTCAAAATGGTTTAAATACCAGATAGTCTATTCTAGCTGGTATTTTTTACCTAAATGGTTACATTTTTTTGAAGTTCGAATTTTAGTCAGATAAGTAGGATTCATTATTTTCAAGCTTTAAAGTTAAAATTATGGATTTGTTTGATTCATGATGTGCATAGGCATTTCTCTTTATTTCATGTCTTAACATTAACTTAACGCATACAGGTTTTCTTTGCTGGATAATAATATTCAGCATGAAAAAATTTTTTCAGTTAGTTTTTTTTCTTTTGATATCTCTTAGCAGCTATGCTCAAGATAGGGAATTGCAGGTTTTTTCGGGGGAGCAAATTAAAAAGCCAATAGAATCGCTTGTTGAACTTAAAAAAATCTATGCAAGAGCAATAGAGCATAACGATATCTTTTTAGAAGGTAAATGTTTGCAGCAAATGGGTAAGGTGTGCTATCATCAGGGGCACTTTAGACAAGCTTTGGATTTTTTTTTAAAAGCGGACAAAATTTTTCTCGATAACAATAAACCTTTATCGCTTGCAGCTAACCTATGCGATATTGGCGTACTCTACTACTACATTAAAAAGCCGGATAAGGCGATGAAGAATTATAGCCTGGCTCTAAATATTTACAGAAAGCAAGATGAGCTAAAAGGGCAGTCGACGGTTTTTGGCCATATTGGTCAGCTTTATGAAAAACGGCAGCAATATGATAGCGCATTTTATTACCAGAACTTGGCTTTAAAAGCAAATGAAAAAACAAGCGATGTAAGTGCAACGGCTAAAATTTATGAAAATTTAGGAAGCATATATGAAGATTTAGAAAAATATGATTTGGCAGCTCAGCATTTTAAAAAATCATTATCCTTATTTCAAAAAGCACACAATGAGATTGGCAGTATTGAGGTGATTAACAATCTAGGTGATATCTTGCGAAAGACGGGCAGGTATAGAGAAAGTATTGCCGAAACGCAAACTGCCATGAAACTTGCCGGTAAGCATGGAAATATATATCAACTGGCATCTTGCTGCAGGGATTTAGGGAAAACCTACGAACTTCTAAATCAAATGGATAGTGCTTATTATTATGTTAAATTAGGTTATAAATATACCATCGATCTGTACTCTGAAGATGGTGCAAGGCAAGTTGCATTTTTGCAGGTACTTTACGATATTAATAAAAAGTCGGATGAAATTAGCCGCTTGCAGAACGACAGAAAGGTAAATCGGATTATTGCGTTTTCGGCTACTATTGTTGTTTTGTTAACGGTTGTTTTAGGTTTCGCTATTTTTAGCAGACAACGTTTTAAGTTAAAAGATCAGCAATTGCTGGCTAAGCAAAAGGAAATTGAATATGAGCTAACCAGTTTAGAACTTAAGAACCTGCAGCTTGAAGAGCAAAACCTAAAGCAACAACTAGAAGTTAAAAGCCGCGAACTCTCTACGCATACCTTAAACCTGATTAAAAACAATCAGTTTCTTGAAAATCTCCGCAATACCCTACAAGCTATGGTAAAGGATGATAAGCGTGATCAGAAAAAACAAATGAATCAAATTCTTACAGAGATTAATCAAAGTTTTAACCACGAGCGAAACTGGAAAGAATTTACCCTGGCCTTTGAGCAAGTCCACCACCACTTTCTTGAAAAACTTAAAAAATTTAGCAACGAACTTACTTCTGCTGATATGCGTTTAATAGCGCTGCTCAAAATGAATCTTGATTCTGGCGACATTGCAACTTTACTTGGCATATCAACTGACAGTTTAAGAGTGTCAAGATATCGGTTAAGAAAGAAGCTAAATTTAGCACAAGGCGATAATTTATCTGCTTTTATTCAATCTCTTTAAGCGTTACATCAAAAGCCTAAAAATCATATTTTTTAGTCTTTTTTACTACTTAACAATTTGTTAATGTAACGGTAATAAAAGCATAACGGCGTTTTTATGTAAAACTAAAATACTATAAGTCAGTATTTTATAATTTTTTGTTGCTTTTTTATATATGCCTTTTGTAACGGTGTTGCCTTTATGTAACCCTGAAAATTTCCGACTATCATCCACCGTTTACACCTTTGCTGTGTCGATAACATAAAGACATTACCAAACGAAATGAATAAACTTTTACAAATTCTGTTTTTTCTCATTTTTTGTGCGGGCACAGCCAACGCAACAAAAATAAAAGGGCACGTTTACGATAAGCAAACCGGAGAGGCTATTGTTGGTGCTACCGTAATATTGGAAAATCCAAGACGGGTAACTAATACTGGCCTTGATGGAACCTTTGAGTTTAAAGGATTGTCTGCTGGTTCAGCAAAAATTAGTGTAAGCTATATTACTTACAAAACGATTACCAAAACATTCACAATTGAAAAAGAGGATAACGAACACTTAAAGTTTTATATGGAAAGTGATTCTAAAAGCCTTGATGATGTTACCATCAAATCAAATGCTGTAAGTTCAACAGATCAGGGTGCCCGCAGATTAGAAAAAAATGCGACCCAAATCATGAACATCGTATCGGGCAAAGCAATTGAGATTTCGCCGGATTTGACGGTTGCCAATGTAATGCAACGCATTTCCGGGGTTTCCATTGAGCGAAACAGTAATGGAGATGGACAATACGCCATACTTAGAGGTATGGATAAACGCTATAATTATACTTTAGTAAATGGGGTGAAGATTCCCAGTCCGGATAATAAATACCGCTATGTACCGCTGGATCTTTTTCCTTCGGATTTATTGGACCGGCTCGAAGTTTATAAAACCCTTACACCTAATTTCGAGGGAGATGCAATTGGAGGCGGAATCAATATGGTGATGAAAAATGCACCTGGTAAATTTCAGTTAGATGCTAACCTCTCTTCGGGTTATAGCCGGCTTTTTATCGATAGAAAGTTTACCAGCTTTAATTCTTCGGATATTCAACATAAATCGCCATACGAGGTAAACGGTAAAAACTATAATGCAACGCAAAACGATTTTACCAAAGGAACACTGGATTACAAATTTAAAAATCCGGCACCAAATTTAATTGGTAGTTTATCATTAAGCCAAAGGTTTTTAGATAATAAGCTAGGAGTTGTTTTAGCAGGAAGTTATCAAAATACCTATCGTGGAAGCAATAGTACTTTTTACAACACCGCTGTAAATGGAACCGATGCCTATTCAGTCATTACAAACAAAAGTTATAGAGCATTTTCTGAACAACAACAACGTACGGGCTTACACGGAAAAGTGGATTATGTATTTAATAGAAATCATCAGTTAAGTCTTTACAATGTTTATGTAAACTTAAAAAATGAACAACTTAGAGATGCCGTAACAACTACTTATAATGGTGTTTATAACCCAACTTTAGGCAATGCCGAATTGGTTTACAATACCCGCAGCCGTTTAACCGAACAGCAAATTTACAACAGTACTTTGCATGGCGACCATAAATTTTTTGATGAGAAGTTAAAGCTGCAGTGGTCGGCGGTTTACTCCTCGGCTAAAAATGATGTACCGGAAAATACCAGCATCAGCTTAAATGGTATTGAGCAAAATTTTCAAAGCAGACGCTTGAGCCTGGTAAATACCAATCCTGTTACCCGTAGATGGGAACGCAATACAGATGAGGATTTGGCAGGATACCTAGATCTGACCTACCGTTTTACTTTTGGTGAAAATAAGCTCGATGTTTTAGCTGGTGGATTATACCGAGATAAACAGCGAAGCAGTTTCTTTAACAACTACAATCTTGCGCCTTCAGCTAGTGATGCAAATAAGATTTATGGCGTAGATTATCAGAATTATACTGACTTAAATTTAGTGGTAAGCAACCCTACTGGTGCTGTAGCCAATTCGTTAACATACGATGCATCAGAGAAAATAAGCGCTGGCTACGGTATGTTTAAATACATTTCAGCTAAACTAGAGCTTATTGGAGGTGCCAGGGTAGAGCATACCATTCAAAGTTACAATTTACTTTTTCCCGCCGGAGAAACATTTCCAAATGGGCAGCAGGTTTACACCGATGTGTTGCCAAGTTTAACAGCAAAATATTTTTTAAGTGATAAGGCGCAATTACATGCCTCCTATTATAAAGCACTTAACCGTCCTGGTTTCTATGAAATTGTTCCAGGCAAGGTGGTAAATGAAGAATTTCAGGAACGAGGCAATCCAAATTTAAAACGTGCCTTAGCAGATAACTTCGATTTACGCTACGAACTATTTCCTGGAGCTTCTGAGCAACTATTAGTAGGTGCGTTTTATAAAAGGATTAAAGACCCGATTGAATATACTTTTCAGGCAGATGCAACCCGTGGACAGGATATTTATTATACACCAGGAAACTTCGGTACAGCTAATAACTACGGTGCAGAGGTTGATTATATTAAATATTTCAGCAAAATAGGGATCAAGGCAAACTATACCTACACCCACTCCAGTATTACTACGCCAAAAACAACAAGGGTAATTAATCCGCTAACTGGTGATATACAAGCAGTTTCAGTAGAGCAGAAGAGACCACTTTATGGCCAATCGGAGCATATTGCAAACATATCCTTATTGTTTAAAGACACCAAAAAAGGCTGGGATGTGCAGGTAGCCGGTGCTTATACAGGCCCACGCATTAATACCGTTTCTCAATTCTTAAATAATGATTTGTGGCAGGAGGGTTTCATCCAGATGGATGCCTCAGCAGAGAAAAGATTTAAGGGCGGCATCAGCATTTTTATAAAGGCAAATAATATTTTAAATACGCCTGCCAAATTATTCATAAAAGGTACCAATCCCGAAAATAATAAAATCAATGAGCAATTGGTAGAGGATGGAAATACCTTGGTTAGAAGTGATTACTATGGTCAGAATTATCTGATTGGCTTAAGATATAAGTTTAACTAATTGAAATTTAAAATAAAAAAAATCATGAAATCGAATCAGATTTTAAAATTATTGATGGTAACGCTAATGGCGTTGGCAGGATGCGAAAAGGCTAATGTTGATGTAGACACCACTATAGTTCAAGGTTCAGCAATTGGGGAAGTTTCAGGTGTTTGGACTAAGGGAAGTACTCAGGTCATTAAAGGCGACATTGTAATTCCGGAAGGCAAAACGCTTACCATCGAAGAGGGCGTTACGGTATTGATGGATACCTTGGCAAAACCAGAAATTATTGTTAAAGGCAATTTATATGCCTTAGGTACCGCCGATAATCCGATTAAGTTTACCGTAAATGAGTTTTATAAAACCGCACAGAAAAAGTTTGGCAAACTTTGGGGAGGCATTTTGGCTGGTCCAACCTGCGAAGAGTTGGTATTGGATCATGCGGTTATTGAATATGCCGGTTCAACTACCTCAGATGCATCAACTTCGGTCAAGATGGGGCTTTATAAAGCAGTTGCAGGAGAAAACCTCCCGGCACTTTGGTTCGCTAATGCTAAAGGTAAACTTGTGGTACAAAATTCGATATTCAGAAACCTTCAAGAAGATTGTACATATATAGAAGGTGGAAAAATTATCTTTGCCAATAATGTATTTTACACCACTGGCGTAACTGGTGGCGAAGCCATGAACTTTAAATCTGGTTGTTTGGCTGATGTAGCTTACAATTTAATATACAGCACAAACACAAATGCTTTGAAATTATCAAACACCGGCGATAAAACACCACAGGCGTATATAATTGCTTACAATAATACAATGGTAAATACAGGTTGGAGAAGACCTACAGCAAAGGGTGGTTCGGTTTGGTTGGAAAGTACAGTACGTGCGGATTTATACAATAACCTTTTCGCCAATACACGTTTCGGGATTAAGCGAGATCCAAAAAAACCTGAAGACAGCCGTTCTGCTTATAGCAATAACTGGTATTACGGATACGATCAGCTCACCGTAAATCAGTTTCAACCTGGTACAAATGATGTTATTGGACGAAAGAACGATGTAATTAGCACAGTTGCTGGTGCTAATGATCCTAAGTTTGTAAATTATCCTGTAAATACGGCTGTAGGCAATGCTGATTTTAATACTTCCTGGGATTTTCATTTACAAGGAAACTCACCTGCTTTAGGCAAGGGTATAACCAACTTTAACCGCCATCATTCTGCAGGAATTGTAATGAAGAATGGCATAACTTACACTTCTCCTGCGCCAGCTACTTTTGTAGGCGCTTATGGCACTAAAATTTAATAATGAAAAATAAAAATATAAAAAAGATTGCCGGTATTTTAATCTTAAGCCTTTGCTTTTCCTGCAATGGCATTGCACAAAAATACGATAGCACCGAGGTAAAGCCTATTCATGTTTCCGATCCGGTTGGTTTTGATACCGATGATCCTGCAATTTGGATTAACCCCGCTGACCCTTCAAAATCTTTAGTTATTGGTACCGATAAGGATGTTAATGGCGGCTTATATGTTTTTGATCTTCAAGGAAAAATTATACCCTCAAAAATTGTTAAGGGCCTCCAGAGGCCAGATAATGTTGATATTGCTTATGGATTAATGCTGGGTGGCAAAAAAACGGATATCGCAGTAACTACAGAGCGGTACACCCATAAGCTTAGAATTTATTCACTGCCAGATATGAAGCCTGTAGATAATGGTGGAATTCCGGTATTTGTTGGAGAAACAGCACCAGAATTTAGAGATTTAATGGGGATATCTATTTATACCGCCCCGAATGGAAAAATGTATGCAATTGTTGGTCGTAAAACCGGTCCTAAAGATGGTAGCTATTTGTGGCAATATCAATTATCAGACGACGGTGGTGGGATTGTTAAAGCAGCATTAGTGAGGAAATTCGGAAAATACAGCGGTAAAAAAGAAATAGAAGCAATAGCAGTAGATAATGAATTGGGCTATGTTTATTATTGCGATGAACAAGTTGGCGTACGAAAATATTATGCCGATCCAACCAAAGGTAATAAGGAACTTTCTTTATTTGGACAAGGAGATTTTTCTGTAGATAACGAAGGCATCGCCATTTATAAAACTGCAGGAAATAAGGGATATATTCTCGTTTCTGATCAAGGTGCAAAACAATTGAAAGTTTACAGCCGAACGGGCAAGAAAGGTACTCTAAATCAGCATCCGTTGGTGGCTACGATAAAATACAAGGCCAATCAGACCGATGGAATAGATGTGGTTTCGGTGCCTTTGAATTCAGATTTTAAGCATGGTTTACTCGTTGCAATGAGCAATGATAAAACCTTTCATTTTTATCGGTGGGAAGATATTGCAGGTAAAAAATTAAAGATTAATCCTTAACCACTTATTTTAAAGTCAAACTTTATATAGTGGTAAAAAAAACTGGGTATAGCTTATATCCACCAATTGCATAATGCCTTTGGTGGATACTTGCAAGAATATACTATTCGGCTGCTGCCTCGGAATTTACCGAGCCCATAGCAATTTTAGTAAGTGCTACGTCTGTAGCCTTTTCATTTTCCACTGTTTGGCCTAATAAGTCTGCTACATCAGTTCTGTTCAAACTATCTGCAAAAACTTTTAAAGTTCCGTAGGTTGCAATTTCGTAATGCTCTACTTTTTGTGCAGCAAGTATAAGTCCCGCATCCCTAATCATTGTACCAGAATCAGTGTCCTCTATTATACCATTTGCCTCTTCAAGTAGTCCTGCCATAGCATCGCATTTTTTTGCTGCAGGCTTTTCATCAAGAAGTTCAAATACCTGCTCCAAAGTATTTATATGCTCTAGAGTTTCTTGGGTATGTTTTTCAAATGCCGCTGCGAGTTCCGGGCTGGTTGCAGCTTTCTTCATTTTAGGAAGAGCTTTAGCCAAGTGCTTTTCAGCCCAGTAAATATCCTTCAATTCGTCTACAAAAAACTCATGGAATTCTGATGACTCAATTTTGCCACTTGTTTTTTTGATGGTTTTCTTTTCTGTTGTTTTAGCAGAAGTTTTTGCTGTCGTTGTATTTGCCATGTTGTCTTTATTAATTA
Source organism: Pedobacter jamesrossensis (assembly GCF_042650905.1). NCBI lineage: Bacteria > Pseudomonadati > Bacteroidota > Sphingobacteriia > Sphingobacteriales > Sphingobacteriaceae > Pedobacter > Pedobacter jamesrossensis. The sequence goes on from NZ_JBHSBY010000037.1 coordinate 22,558, forward strand.
ATGATTTTGTTTCTTCTAGAACTCTGTTGCTTGGGAATGGTTTAAAAAAAAGAACAAACAGGTAATATTATAAATGGCTATAGGTATTTATATCATTTAAAGTCGATTACCTATTTGTAGATTATTTAAAAAAATGTAAAACATTTCCGATACTATTAAGATTTTCTATTTAAAGATCAGCATGGAAAAGAAGGAACTCATACCCAGCCAGCAAATCGGTCAACAGACTGATGCCGAAGAAGAGAAGATATTTCCTTCAGCTATGGAAGCTAAAGCGGCCTATGCAATGGCGTCCAGGCATTTGTTAGATGTTAATGAATGGCAAAACATCTCTACTATTGAAGCCAGCAGTTTTATGCTTTGCGATAGAAATGGAATACAATTAAACAGGGCGGTGCACGAGGGCGATTATATTCAGATTGATATACCAGGCCCGGGAACATCAACAGGAAAAGGCTTTGATTGGGTATTTGTAGAACATATGGAAGTATTTACTGATGAAGATTCGGATATCGATTTTACACTATTTGTAGCTAGGCCGAGCAGTATGCCAGGTGTAATTGATGGTAAAGTCTCTCATTTTTTTACCGATAGGTCTACTTCCACATTTATGGTTTTTAGAAGAGGAGATGTGCTCAGCATAGAGGTGCATGGGCGCAATGAAGTACCAAACATGGAAGTTGATGGTTTGCTTGATAAGGCCAGGAATATTTTAGTAAATGGAGGAAGTGGCATAGGGATGTCCTTTATTCAATGGCATCTTTTAGTTTCCGGAATATTAAGCGCCATTGATTTAAAGGAGTAGAATGTTTTGGCAAGCGTTTAGCCTAATACTATTCTAAATCTTTGATTAGATATTCCTATTAGTTGAATTCCTTTTCTTTTGTAAAAAATCATCATTCCTTCGGCCTAAATTTTCTATTTCTACTCGAATATAAACACCCTAATCATTTTAATTGCCAAAGAGGCAACCCGGTAAGCGATTCCATGATTGGTTGTTTAACATACCCCGTATACTGACTTACAGAAATTGAATAAAGCTTAAACTAATTTGTGCTTTGGCCAATAAGGGTATGCATTCAAACAGGTAGTGACCCGAGTTTAATACCTGTTTGGTAACGCTACTACCCGTTCTGGGTTTACTTCAAACCAAAAGGCAAAATTTAATGTGGTTAGTGTAGAATCCGAATTCGGTTTCTTAAACAACTAAAAAACAAAACTTATGTTTCATCATTCAAAAGACCTTCAATTTAACGCAAGGGTTTCAAGGCCAGACCCAGTTTTTGCTAATATTCTTTTAGAACAGTTCGGTGGAGAGAACGGTGAACTGGCAGCAGCAATGCAGTATTTCACCCAGGCATTTGGCGCCAAGCAACCACATCCAGATAAGTACGATTTGCTTATGGACATCGCTACCGAAGAATTTTCTCACCTGGAGATAGTTGGTGCAACAATTCAAATGCTCTTAAAAGGAATAAATGGAGAATTAAAGGATGCTGCAGATGCTTCAGAAATCATGCAGGTTCTGGACGGTAAGGCTGCCAAAGAAAATATTATACATGACGCATTAACTGCTAACCCACACTTTGTGATGCTAAGTAGCGGTGGCCCCAGGCTTGCAAACAGCCAGGGAATACCATGGTGCGCCTCTTATATTCATTCAAATGGAGATTTGACGGTAGATTTACGATCTAATCTGGCCTCAGAATCGCGGGCGAAATTAGTATACGAGCACCTGATGAAATTTACTGATGATCCTTATGTAAAAGAAACACTTTCATTTCTAATGACAAGGGAGGTTGCACATTATAAAATGTTTGAAGCCGCATTAGATACAATCCAACCCAACTTCCCTCCGGGAGTATTACAGGCAGATCCGAGATTTACACAGCAATATTTCAATCTATCTCCCGAAAATTCTTTTAAAGGGCCATGGAACACTGGAGAAATGCCTGGAATGGGGAAAGAATGGGAACTGATTAACGATCCTTCAACCTTTATTAGAGAAACAGAGGGACTAACTGATCTCCCTGACCGTAAAGCAGAAGAACTTGAGAAGACTGATAAGATAAATATGGAGCTAAGCGAAGCAAAACGTGCAGAAGTAGAGGCAGCAGAACAGCAGGGTATTGCACAGTGGAGTGAATACAGTGATTTATAAAAAGCTTACATACCGAAGAGATCAGAATCACACTACTGATCTCTTCAGTATAAATTACAATTAATAGCTCCGTATTATAAATTGAATGTTTTATTAAAACCTTATGGAATAATCATTGTTATTCTCATGGCCTGACTATTATGACAAGACTAAAAGCCTTGTCCTGATCACGCCTAACAAATAATGAAAAATATCATTTTAGCAGAAGATCACAAGGTTATCAGGTATGGACTTAAAATGTTGCTGGAATCCACGAACGAGTATAAGATTGTTTTTGACGCCAGCAACGGTTTGGAAGTACTTAATGCGCTCGAGGATGGATTAGACGCCGACTTAATTGTTTCTGATATTGGAATGCCCATTTTAGATGGCATCGCCTTGATTAAGGAATTAAGCAATAAGGAATACCGTATTCCAGTTCTTATCATGTCAATGCTTGAAGATGAGAGCCATCTGTTCGATGCAATAAGGGCAGGGGCTAAAGGCTTCCTAACCAAATCTGTGGATGCTGAAGAATTGTTTTTTGCCCTATCACGGGTTACTCTTGGAGAGCGTTACATATGTGCAGCATTGTCAACTAAGATTGTTGATGGCGTGCTGAACTCAAATAAATTACCCCAAACAGAATTTAATGGTCTGGAATTTTCATCCAGAGAAATCGAAATAATGCAACTCATCGGGGAAGGTCTTACCAATGCGGAAATGGCAGATAAGCTGTTTATTTCGCGACGAACCGTTGAGGGGCATCGCCAAAACCTTATCGATAAAACAGGAGCTAAGAATACCGCAGTACTTATGCGTTTTGCCTTCGCTAAAGGAATTATCAACTGATCTTTAATTTCGGGAAATTTCAAAATATTTAAAAATGTTGACGATAGAAAATCAGATTTTTTGCCAAATGGGAAGTGTTTCATCTGATGGTTATCTCGTATATGATATTTCCGAATCGTTATTGAAATATGCCAACCCTGGATTATTCAGCGTTTTCGGACTTGAAGTAAGTGAAATACAAAGTGCCTCAGAATTATTAATGGGTCAAATTCACCCTGAAGACAGGGAACATGTTAAATCTTTTTATCAAGAACTTCTTGAAGATCGTGGAGCAAAGAAGTATGTTTTCCGTTTGTTGTTAAAGGATGGAGAAAAATACCTGAAAAGCTCTTTAACCGTTTCGCCAGATGCTCGTTACATTTACGCCATCATTGAAGATATCACTGTTTCACGACATAACAAAATTCATATCGAGCAGATAAACGCCCGGAAAAATATCACATTAGAGGTGCTTTCCCATGACTTAAAAGAACCCCTGGGTATGATACGTATGGCAGCTTCCTCATTGGAAAGCAATCTCAAGAAAACCGAAGAAAAGGATTTGAGGAGTGCGCTAAAGTTTATTATTGAGATGTGCGAACGCAATCTGAAATTAGTGCGCAGTATGGTCAATCATGAATTTTTGAAATCTTCTGTGGTTGCCATAAAAAAAGAACGAACAGATATAGTTTGGGAGCTGAAAGATGTAGTAAGATTTTATGTGAGGTCTCATTTAAGGGAAATTAGAAATTTTCATTTCTCCAGTTCGCAAGATAAAATCTTTCTTTCCATGGATAGTATGAAGTTTCTACAGGTAATCAATAATCTGGTTTCCAATTCCATCAAATTTACCGGTATTGGCGGAAACATTCATGTTTATGCAGAGGAACGTAGAAGCAAAGTGATGATTTCTGTAAGTGATGATGGTATAGGAATTCCTAAAGAAATTAGAAATAATCTTTTTAAACATAGCCGGGAAGTATTGAGAAAAGGCCTTGAAGGCGAAGAATCAGGTGGACTTGGGCTCAATATTATTAAGGATATTGTTGATCTGCATAACGGAAGAGTCTGGTTTATTAGCGAAGAGGGGTTGGGTACTACCTTTTTTATAGAACTGCCAAAAAAATAGTATTTCAGGTATATTACCTGCAAAAATAGGTAGTTTTCCCCTTTGTAAACAGATTTCTTATATCGTTAGCGTATAAAGAGGAAAGCAATTTTAGGACAGCTTTCCTCTTTTTATGTTTATGAACGGTATTGTTTTAGGTGTTTTTTCAGTAACAGTCTGGCCTCATGTATATAAGTTTTAACCGTACCCAACGGAATTTGCATTTGGTCAGCAATCTCATGGTATTTATATCCCTCAAAATAACGGATGAATGACGAAGAGTATTTTTCAGGCAGAAGATCCAGGGCCCGCTTAATGTCCTGAATTGCAAAATTCCCTACAGATCCATTTGTTTCAGCACTGTGAAAGAGATTAGCGTATGTGATTTCTTCCTCTTGAGTAATGTGCTCACGTGTTTTTAAACACTTTCTATAATTGTTAATAAAGGTGTTCCTCATGATCACAAAAAGCCATCCCTTTATATTTGTGCCATCCTCAAACTTAGAAACAAACCTGGTGGCTTTCAAAAGGGTATCTTGCAAAAGGTCATTTGCATCTTCGGGATCCTTGGTGAAATTGAGTGCATGCAATCGGAGTGATGACGAATGGAAATTAATGGTCTCGCTAAATTCTTTCTGTGTCATAAATTTTGTTTTAGAATGTTAGTCATTTAAAACAAATCATATACCACTACGCCTCAAAATTTTGCCCGACTAACTTCTCTCAGGTAGATCTCACATAGCGGGTATTTCTACCTAAATTGATGTTTGCCTGAAGCAACAGTAACTTTCAATCCCAGATTTTTTTGTTTCCAGATGGCCTTTGGAATATTGAAGGCTTGTCCACAATAAGTATTTTTAGATCAGCACAAACAGTAGCCCGTTTATGCTGGTTTAAATGAATATCTGAATGAAAAAGAGTACCTGCGGATTTCATTGAAATCCCTTTTTTACTGAGGTACAGGTGCATAATCATTAAATGATATTGGCTTTGAAGATTATCATTCTATTCACGAGCCCCTCAACCTAATAATTAGAGCAACCAGTAATTTAAAAACGCTAATTAGTACTAAGGGATTATTTTAGCGGTCTTCAGCTGCTCAAAAAGTTCGTAAAATGTTTCTTCAGTATCCTGATAAACCAGGAATCCAAGTTTTCGACTTTTCGACATATTGGTCATTACCTCTATCGGCCGCCCAAGATCTAAATCCGTATGCCAGGCTGTAGCCACCCGACTCAGATCATGCTCTTTTAACCGATGTTTTTCTGCAATTTCACGCCAGATTTCTACATCATTGGCCATTTCTTTTTCAAGTGAATGAATTTGTCCATCATATCCTGTAGCAACGATGTCGAAATAGGTTGCTAGGCGTTTCCATAGCCTACTCCAACGAAATACATCTCCATTAACTACATTGAAAGCTTCATTACGTGCAGCATCGGTAGTAGATGCCCAAATTAAATGATCTGCAAGTAACCTCGCATCGGTAACATCCGACAGACCATTCCATTGTGCCGATGAACCAGGCCAGATAAAAGGACGGGCCTTCTCTTTGCAGATAGTTGCGTAAACAGCTAGGGTAGTTCCCATGTTCATGGCGTTTCCTGTCACTTTGCCAATTACAGTATGTGGGCGATGAATGCTCCAGGTAAAACCATCCCGCTTAGCCGCAGCATATACCTCATCTTCCTGCGCATAGTAAAAGTTTTCCAGATCCAATCTCGGATGCTCTTCTCTTAATGGCGTTTCCGGCAAAAAACCGGCTTTTGCGTAGGCCTCAAATGGCCCTAAATAATGTTTCAATCCAGTTACCAGTGCAACGTGTTCAACAGAGCCTTTTTCAGACAGCACATCCAGTATATTCCGAACCATCAATCCATTTACCCGAATGTTTTCTTTCTCGGTATCATTGCGCATCCAGGCGGTAATGTAAACATGGGTTGGTTTAACCGCTGCCAAAGCCAGTTTAAGGCTTTCGATATCCAAAAGGTCAGCCGAAATTGGCTTAAGCCCACTATTTTCGGTATTTGGTGTTCTGGCTAGCCCGTAGGTTTCCCATCCAGAAGAGATTAGTTTTTCGGCCAGGTTACTTCCTATGATACCGCTGGCTCCAACTATTAGTGCTATTTTATCCATCATAATATATTTAATTCTAATCAGCCAAACTTTATTGGCATTATAGTGAGTGATTACATTTTTTTTACAAAAATACCAAGGGCTTAGGGGTTAGCAAATGACTTGAGTCAAATAATGCACTTGATCTGGATTAAGTTATTGGCAAACACCTTAGGCAAGTTACTTCTGAAAAATTACCTTTGTTTAGAATAAAACCCATAATGATCGAAGTACTCTTTAAACATATTGAGCAAAAGGTATCGCTAAGCAGCGCTGATAAAGAATTTATAAAGACAATTTTTGTTAAAAAGAGATTGAGAAAAAAGCAATACCTGCTTCAGGAAGGGGATGTTTGCAAGTATCTTTCTTTTGTTGCTAAAGGCTTAATCAGAACCTACAATGTGGATGAAAAAGGCGAAGAGCACATGAGCATTTTCGGTTGGGAGGGATGGTGGTTATCTGATTTTAACAGTTTCCTGTCGGGAGAGCCCGCTGTATTTAATATTGATGCCATCGAAGATTCGGAAGTAATGATGATTACAAGGGCTGATTATGATGCGCTGACAATAAAAGTACCCATCATGGACCGCTATTTTAGGATCTTGTTTCAGAACAGTCTTGTTACCAAAGAGCGACGTTTGATGAGTTCGATTACCCACACCGCAACTGAAAAGTACCTGCAGCTTATTGCTTCGAACCCCGAAATCATCAGTCGAATTCCGCAGAACATGGTGGCATCTTACCTGGGCATTGCACCCGAAACCCTGAGCCGAATCAAGAGAAATCTGGCTCATAATAAGTAGTCCTATCCTTCAAAACATTTGCTTCACCGTGTTGAATAATATTTAGTTCCAATCTGCCCATTGGTGTCTGAAGGATACCATGCAATTATCGCCAACAATAATTTTGACCTAATCCCGTGGCTATCCTCCATATTTGTTATGCCAACGTGTTTACAAAATAATTCAAGTCCCTGATTCACCTTATCTAGCCTTAAGGTCTGTTTTCCTGTTCGAGTTCTCTGTGAAAACGAAGGCCTACTCTCGCTTTAAATGCTAGTTCTTCCTGTGAAAGTTTAACTAGCTTACCTTGTTTTTACAAATGTTGATAATAAAAAAACAAACTAATATACCTTATAGGGTATAAATGGCCGTTGTTTGTGCTAAAGCCTCCCCAATCGGGTATAGTCTGGTATGTTCAAAAAATCACGCAGTTTATAATATGTTAAAAATCACAACATTTTTTAAAAGCCGATAAAAAGCATAAGTATAGCCACAAACGATAGGTTTACGCGAATCTGGCTAGGGAATTCACAACAGTTCGTCGAGAAATTACAGGCGTTGGTCTAGTTGTTGCCGATGCTGGTATATTACAAGGTTTTTGCCTGCAACGTTTGCTGGTGCTTTGCGTCTTAATAACAAAACAATAGCAAAAACTTAAAATATAAAAGATATGAAAACTCTAGCAAAAACATTATTCGCAGCAGCATTAACAGCAGTGGTATTTACTTCATCAGCAATGGCAACTTTTGCCGCTGAGCCAGTTAAAGCAGAAACAAAAACTTCTTCACTCTCAAAGTTCAACAGGATTTGGGTAAGTGGAAATGTAAAAGTTATCTTAACGCAAGGCGACAAACAAAATATTGAGGGTACGAGCAATTATGATGCTACCAAAACTTCAATATCAACTGATGGCAAAACCTTATTTATCAATTCGATGGAATCAGCACAGGTAACACTTAATATTACCGTACAAGATTTAGAAAGAATTGAAGCTCACGGACAATCGGTGGTGGTGACCAGTAATAATCTCGATGTGAAATACCTTCAATTGTTTTTGAGCCAAAGTGCTACTGCGAAGATTAAAACAACCGCAGGCAGTTTATATACCATCGTTAACGATGATGCTGTACTGAAATTAAATGGTACTGCAGATCAAAGTACTATGATAGCAAGCAACATGAAAAATGTAAAGTTGGCAGATTTTGCTGCTCTTAAATCAGCATCGTTTACCTCTCAGGCAATCATGGAAGCCGAACAAAATGCAATGGCTTTAGCAAAATAGAAACCTATCTTTAAGATAATCAGAGCTGCCCATTTAGGCAGCTTTTTTTGTTTAGGAAATTTATTCTAGCCTAATTTATAAAACAAAGATCTCTTCACTACGGCCGAGATGACGGAAACATACCCCGCTCTTGAACCCTTTCTCTTAAAGGAGAAAGGTAACGATAGGCAGATAGAGGCTTAAAGCGGTATAAATTCCTCTGGTTTGCAAATATTCAGGATAAAATGGCAGTTTTTCTATCTAAATAGACCAATTTTGAGGAAAAACAATTAAAAATTACGCTGATAAAATGGAAACGTGTTATCTTTAAACTCTGATGAAAAAGGAATTGAAGTTACGCTGTATTATTGTTGATGATGAACCTCATGCCATTGATGGGTTAAAGCGTTATTTTGAAGCGATGCCTGATTTGGAATTGGTGAAAACATTTACCGATCCGGTTAAGGCTATGATAGAGATTGTTGCGGGTGAGGCTGTTGATTTGATTTTACTGGATGTAGATATGCCGGGTATTAGTGGTATAGAATTGGGTAAATCGTTACGCGATAAAACAAATAAAATGGTTTTTACTACTGCACATAGTAAGTATGCTTATGACGCTTTTGAACTCGAAGCTGATGCTTTTTTATTAAAACCTTATTCGTTGAGTAAATTTATCAGCACCATTAATAAGCTTTTTCCAAAGAACGCGAGCGAGAGTGAGCTGGCAGATAATGACGATTTTATGTTTGTAAAGAGCAAGGAGGATAACCTGAGGTTGCTTAAGATTTTTTATAAAGATATTGTGGCTGTAGAAAGCCGTTTAAATTATGTACAAATACATACGTTAGAGAAAAGTGTAACCACCTATATTTCGCTCACAGAAATAGCCAAGAAGTTAATGGTCTTTGATAGGTTTGTGCAGTTTCAGCGAAGCTTTATCCTAGCTAAAGATTATATCGAATACGTGGAAGGAAACTGCATAAAGATGCAGAATGGGACCAAAATTACAGTTGGAGAATATTATAAAAAGTATTTTAATGAGTTTGTAGATTCGAAACTGTTAAAAGCCAAACGCCGCTAACCAGGTTTGGCTTTTATGGTTAATTAATTTACCTTAACAGGATGCCAGAAGTGGTCACTGTAGCAGTTGTTGTGGTTGGATCGGTTGGATTTGAAGGAAATGATTTAACTGCTGTTTTTACAGATTTGTAGATAAATACAGTTTTGTGATTCAGAGTGATTTTTGGCTGTTTCATAGTCTTTTTTTTAGAAAGCTACAGCGCTATTTCGCTTGATAATAAGTTGTTATACAGTATTTTAGGTATTCTATTTGGAAATTATTAATTACGTGAATAAAAGTATTTCAGCATGGTTTAAAAGAAGGTGGTTACACATTTTAGTGTGGGCGCTTTTTATTGCGTACGAAATTCTGGTGATTTGGGGAATGCAGGGTACCTTTAGCACACCGTTAAATTACGCTGTACATTATTTTTTGCTTATTGGCTGGTTTTACCTGGCTGCAGAATATGTTTATCCCTGGAGCCTGAAATATCTTTTATCGGCTTTCTGGCGGGTACCTTTAGCGCTGGTTGCGCTTTTTATGCTTTTTCTACTGGCAAACTTCGCGGTAGATTACCTGTTGATTCATTACGGTTTTTTGGAGGGTAGGGCTGAGCCCAAGCTCAACGGTATATATACTTCGCGAATTTTGTACCGCTGGGTTTATGTGTTTGGCATTTCGGTTGCCTATTATTTTATGATGAATTTTATTAAACAGAAAAACATAAGTACAGCACTGGAAGAGCGAAGGCTACATTTAATTATTGAAGATGAAAGGACTAAGCGTGCTTTATCTAAAGCGCATAACGATTTTCTTAAAGTGCAGATAAACCCTCATTTTTTGTTTAACACCTTAGATTTTGTGTACCATAACGTTAATGTTCATTCGCCCGAAGCTGGTGATGCCATCATAAAGTTATCCGAAATGATGCGTTATGCAGTTGATTCCAGCGAGCAAGACGATTTTATCTTATTATCGGATGAAATAGAGCAGGTAGAAAAACTGGTTTATTTATATCAGTTAAGAAAAAATATGGAACTAAACATTGTGCTCGATTTTGCTGAAGAGGCCAGAGCGCTTAGGTTTATTCCGCTGGTACTTATGACTTTGGTTGAAAATATTTTTAAGCATGGTAATGTTGCCGACGAGCAGGTTGGTGTACAGGTTTACGTGGCTGTAGAGCACGATCATTTGGTAATAGAAACCTTCAACGCACTAAATATTGGTTTTAAAAGTAATTCTAATCATTCTGGTCTTAGAAATATAAATGAGCGCTTACGTTTTGCTTACGGGCAGCAAGTAAAAACCAGCTTTGGAATAGAAGGAAATATATTCAACGCAAAAATTATGGTTCCTGTTCAAAGCATCAATTATCAACTGGTAAGAAAAGGCTTATTAACGCCCGAATTAAACTAAGTTTTTCCTGTAAATTCCCTACTTTATATAGAAAATACACCGTTCTGTATAAGAATAATCTATTATTTGGCAGTTATATTCATTTTAGCAGTGTCTTCAAAAGAAAAGCCAAATGGAGTTTAGTGTTGCTTTATATTCAGTCTTGTTGGAATCTGCAATTACAGCTCGTTCATATCGCCAATCTTTTGATGTTTTCTGGAAGTCGGAACAGACCCAACGGATGAATGCACATCATGCTTATTTTATCCGCCATGTGTCCATGCTGAATGCATTTGATAACTTTTTGTTTTTGTTCTGCTCCGAATCAATTTGGACAGGAGGGGGAAAAGGGGCATGGACGAATTTAAAAGGAGTGGATGGCCCTCTACAGCCGCTTTGTAATGGCGATCAGATTGATAAAATTATTAGTCTTTTAACAGCACATAAGGATTTTATTATGCAATTATTTACCATTCATGAAAAGCCCTTGGAACGGGCGCATCTGGAGTACGAAGTAGCACATATTAAGCATGTACTAAATCTATATCTGGATAGTTTTAACGATATACGTGTTTAGCGCTCTCGCTATACGCCTCAATTAAGCGGGGTAGCCTTATAAAAAGCTATCCTGCTTTTAAATTTAAAATTCCCTGTGTTTTTCGCCATTCCCAGGATGGCGTTGGATTAGGGTCTTTCTAAAGTCCGGCTTTAGTTTTTCTTGGATTTATTTCCAGGTTAGCATATAGGCTAATATTCCAAAACATCGGTATTCGTTAAGTATTATTACCGTAGTTGGTTGTTCGATAATTGTGGCCTTACTGTTTGGCTTTGACTTTAGTTATTTCTTTAAGAAAGGCAGAAAACAAACGGGAATTGATTAAAGTTAGCTGAGTTTTTCATCCAAGCGCTTTTGTAAATCTCTTTTGAAATCTTCATCAAGTTTTAGATTGTGATTTATAGAGGAATTAAATAGCGATTTTACCATTTGGTTAATCACCAGGCTTTGTTTTTCGAATGTTTTGCAAATTGAACATCCTGCTAAATGTATGGATAGTTCAATTTTCTCGCGAAGGGTAATTTTGCCAATTTGTTTTTTCTCTATTAAAAAAGTGGCTTTTTTGCAGTTGTATTGTATTTTTTTTAGCTTGTTCATTCCTTTAATGTTATATCCAGTTTTTTTGTAGACAAGATCGCAGATTTACTTTTGCCCGATGTATAATTACCCAGAAATTTGAAGAAGAAATTTTAAGTGCTGTGCAAATGGTTTCTGCGCTTTCATCATCAAGGTGTTTCATGGTAAAGACAGATAACCAAAGGCTCGGTAATTTGGATAGGCAGCGCTGAAGTATCTGGTTAAACTCCTTTTTCCCTAAAATATCGAAGTCTTCTATACCGAAGGCCTGCGGTCTGTGTTTATCATTCCAGTGGCCATCATCTGGGTTAAAAAAATCTTGAGTATTATCGTTTTCGGTTTCGATAATTCCCTGCTTTAAGAGTGCTGAAGATTTTTTTCGGTAAACATCGATAATTTTGTTTTTTAAAATTGCAGTAAGCCAGGTTCGCTCGTTGCTTCTACCTTCAAATTTTTCTATTTTCTCTAATGCGGCCAAAAAAGTTTCCTGTACTAAATCTCTGGCTAATTCGTCCTCGTTAATGCGTGTTATGGCATAATTATAAAGATAATCGGCATAGTTCTTTACCCAGTTTCGAGGATTGCAAGTCGTTAATTTTTCGGGCTCGGTTTGCATTATATTAAATGATTTTGGTGTTAGTCGGGATATATCCTGTTTCCTTACAAATTATCTTTAAAATAGGCTTATTACAGTCCAACTCAACAAATAAAACTTTAAAGACTAAACCAATAGAACTGAATCTTCCTCAATTACTTTGTTTGATAAAAGTGATGAGACTGTAAGAAGCGTTGATTCTGCTATTTCGCTAAGTGCTTCCTCGGTAAAGAAAGCCTGATGGCCGGTAACTAAAACATTTGGAAAACTGATTAGCCTTTGAATATCATCATCTGTAATGATGCTACCCGATAAATCTTTGAAAAAAAGTTTTTGTTCCTGCTCATAAACATCGATTCCAAGGGCCGAAATTTTTCCTTTCTTTAGGGCCTCTATAACATCTTTAGTATTGATTAAACCACCACGACTGGTGTTAATTAGGATGACACCATTTTTCATTGCAGATATAGCTGAAGTGTTAATCAAATAGCTGTTTTCTGCCGTTAGCGGGCAATGAAGTGAGATAATATCAGCCTGTTTAATTACCTCATGAAATGGTAAATATTGGATGCCCCGTAATTTTAGTTCATCGTTTTCGAAAGGATCGGAAGCAATTACCTTACATCCAAAACCAAGCATAATTTTGCAGAATGTGGTACCTATTTTCCCGGTTCCAATAACACCAACCGTTTTGCCAAACAGATTAAAGCCCATAAGACCTGTTAATGAAAAATTTTGTTCCCTTACCCGATTATAAGCTTTATGGGTTTTACGATTTAAGGTTAAGATCATGGCAACTGCATGTTCTGCAACCGCTTCTGGCGAGTATGCCGGAACGCGGCAAACACGAATGCTGTATTTTTTCGCAGCCTCGAGATCGACATTGTTAAAACCTGCACACCGAAGTGCGATAACCTTAACACCTCTTTCTGCCAGGGTTTTAATAACTTCGGCTGTGAGCTTATCATTTACAAAAACACAAACGGCATCTGTACCTGGCTTTACCGCGTTGGCAATGTGAGGTCCTAAATGGGTTTCCCAAAATTCCATTTCAAAAGCGTAGTGGTTATGGCGCTCAAAAAAAACCTTATCGTAAGGTTTGGCAGAAAAAAATAAGATTTTCATGTTAGCCAAAATACTCATTTTAAACGGAAAGATTAAACGGGGGTTGCAACATTGCAATTAATTTAAAAGAAGAAGGCTTTCAAATATTTTCTGGAAGCCTTCTTCTTTTAATATGAGCCGAAATTAATCATCCATTGTATTCCAAATTTATCTTTAAAACTACCGAAGTAATCTCCCCAAAACTGGTCTTCCATGGGCATTTCAATATTACCCTCTGCGGATAAGCCATTAAATAATCTATCGGCTTCTTCCCGACTTTCGGCTGCTATGTTGATGTACATGTTATTGCCTAAGTTAAGTACATGCCCTGCTGAAGGTACACAATCTGAGGCCATTAAAATAGTATGCTCATTAATTGGTAAGGCAATGTGCATAATCCGGTTACGTTCATCTTCGCATAACTCTTCTGAGCCCGGTGCTTCGCCCATTTTTTTAAGGAATATAAAATCTCCTCCAAAGACTGATTTATAAAAATTAAAAGCTTCTTCGGCCTGGCCATCGAAGTTTAGGTATGGATGGAATTTATTCATGCTTTTTAGTTTTGTTAAGCTAAATTACATAAGCCACACGCTAAAAAACGGGTGTATTTGCGACACATTAAGGGTAATAAGTACTTAGCATACGGCAGAACTAGGCTGTTCTGTTTTGAGGTTGAAGCGGCAATTAAAAACACTCTACTTCCCAGCATCTCTTCCAGCTGCTGGCAGCATCTAATTTAATGATACCTTCTTTGTAAGCTAATTTTTGATTGTGGTTTATACTATCTGCAACGCCACACCACGGTTCTAAACAAACAAATGGTGCGTCTTTTGCAGCCCAGATGCCAAAAAATGGAAAATCATCGAAATGAAAATGCAGGCCATAATCGTTTTTGGTATTTAATAAACTGATGCAATTGCTTTGCAAAGTTTTAAAAACCAATGCATCGTTGTAAAAAAGATCGTGCTTTAATTTTAATGTATGTCGGCTTAATTCAATGGTTTCAGTTTCATTGGCAACCAAACCTTCTTCGAGTATCCAATAGGTTAGTTTCACATCATCATTAAACGCCAGATAATAATCTTCGTAAGTTGTGTTGGGTGTGTTTGGTACGGCAAATGCAGGGTGAGCGCCTAAAGAGAAGAGCATTTTTTTCGTGCCGGTATTGGTAACGGTATATTTCAAAATCAACTTTTTATCGATGATTTGATAGTTGAGTTTTAATTCAAATTGAAACGGATAAATTTTTAAGGTTTCATCACTATGGGTTAAAGTGAACACAGCCTCTGCATTACTTATTTTTTCTGCTTTAAATTCATGGTCGCGGGCAAAACCATGTCTTGGAAGTTTATACGTTTTATCTTTATAAATGTAGCTGTCGTTTTTTAAAGAGCCAACAATTGGAAAAAGAACCGGGCTATACTTGCCCCAAAAATTTGCATCTCCACTCCATAAATATTCTATGTTGGTTTCTTTACTGTATAAGCCTTGAAGCTCGGCACCTTTATTTGCGATATTAACTTTAATAAAGTCGTTTTCTAGTGTTATCATTTACATTTAAAAGTAGTAATTGTTGATAACAAATCAATTATCTTTTATCAAAATTGAGAAAAGTAATTTTCTCAATGCTGTTTTTAGTTAACTGGTTTTTTTAATTATTTTTGATAAATGTCGCTGCAAATCTATTTTTTAAAATTTAGGTTTTAAAAGTAGGTATTGATTTTGCTTTACTCATTATAGTTATACACTTTACGCTCCATATTAATCTAAAATACAATGGCTATCGATTTAAATAAGCTTACAAACAGGAAGGTTAAAGCCGCTATAGAGGCTTTTCAAAAGGGAGATGAGAAAAGCTGGTTTTTACTTTTCGCCAAAGATGTTGTTTTGTATGATGATGGAAACCAGATGCAGTTTAATAATTTTTTTAAAAAAGCTTTGGGCAAGGAAAAATTTACAAGCATAGACAAAGTAGAAAATAACGGCCTGGATGTTTATGGTGGTTTTCACTCCAATCAGTGGGGCGATTTTAAAGCCTTTTTTAAGTTTGGGATTAATAAAGAAGGCAAAATTAACCTTTTGGATATTGGGCAGGCCTCGTATTAATTTTAAGCTGGCGGTATTAATTTAAATAAACTACCAGCTTAAAATTGATTAACTATTTTCTTCCCAAATGCAAGCAATATTAATAATTGTTTGAACAGCTTTTTCCATATCCTGTACACTTACCCATTCTTGTTTACTATGAAATGCATGCTCGCCGGCAAAAATATTTGGACAAGGTAAGCCCATGTATGATAATCTCGAGCCGTCTGTACCACCACGAATGCTTTGTTTTTTTGCTTTTACGCCAGCTCTTTCAATCGCCTTGACGCCGTAATCAACAATTTTGGGAAATTGGTCTAATACCTGTTTCATATTTCGGTATTGCTCTTTAATATCTAATATGTAAGTAGAATTTTGGTATTTTTTTAGAATACTTTCAGTGGTTTTTTTAAGAAGGTTCTGATGTTCGGTTAGTTTCTCATCGGTAAAATCACGAATAATAAATTGTGCTTCTGCCTGCTCTACCTGTCCTTTAATGCTAACAGGGTGTATAAAGCCTTCTTTTCCACTTGTGGTTTCGGGCGTTAATTTATCTTTTGGTAAGGCATCTAAAATTTCTGCAAGAATTTTTATGGCATTTTCCATTTTGTTTTTAGCAAACCCAGGGTGGGTGCTTACTCCATTTATGGTTAAAGTTGCGCCATCGGCAGAAAATGTTTCATCCTCAATAGAGCCTAATGTTTCTCCATCAATGGTGTAAGCAAAATCGGCAGCCAGTTTTTTTAGGTCGGCTTTTTCTACACCCCTTCCAATTTCTTCATCTGGGGTAAATAGAATTTTAATTGTACCATGTTTTACATCCGGATTTTTAATAAGGAAATTAGCTGCTTCCATAATTTCCGTAACTCCAGCTTTATTGTCTGCACCAAGCAGCGTTGTACCACTTGCGGTTATAATATCATTCCCAATTTGATGTTGCAGGTCTTCATGCTCGGCAAGTTTAATTACAATGCTCGTCTCATCGGGTAGAACTAAATCTTCACCTTGATAATTGTTATGAATAATTGGTTTTACATTTTCTCCGCTACAATCTGGCGAGGTATCCATGTGTGAGCAAAAACAAATTACAGGAACATTCTTAGTTGTTGTTGATGGGATAGTTGCATAAACATAGCCATTTTCATCAATTTCAGCATCATTTATTCCAATTTCTAAAAGTTCTTTAACTAAGAGTTCGCCAAGGTTTTTTTGTTTTAGCGTAGATGGACAGGTTGGAGATTCAGGATCGGATTGTGTATCAATTTTTGCATAATTGATAAATCTGTGCTCTAATGACTTGTTAAAGTTTTGATAGGTATTCATAATAACAAAGGTAAAAGTTATGGATATTGAATAAACATATTATTTTTGTAAAAAAACCGTATGAAGAATAACCGCCTGAAAATTATATCCCTAACTATAATCTTACTAATGCTTGCTAAATTTTCCGACGGTCAATCTAATTATTTTAAATGGTCAATCGGATTAAATGGCGGGCCAAATTTTTCTAGAACAGATGTGTATAAAGGTGACTGGGGTCATACAATAGCAGGTTCAATAGATTATAATTTAACGCCTTTTGTTACGGCTGGATTAGAGGCTCAATATGGATTGGTTCAGGGTGGAGATATTGTTACCGACCCACATAACCGACAGTTTGTTAATAAATACAGTGGCGTAAATTTTAATATGAAATTTATGCTTGGAGAGTTTGTCGATTATAATAAAACGGATTTTTTACACAAAATAAGGGGCCTGTATTTAGGTGCTGGTGTTGGTGCTATTAAAAATAACATTACAGATATTGTACGCTACAAGCCACTTTGGGCAGCTTATGACCGAGGTTATGGCCCATTTCCAGGGGAAGATAAAAGCACCAACTTTTGGGTTCCTTTAAATTTAGGCATTAATTTTTATTTAAATGATGGCTGGGGTTATATGCGTTATGTTATTAATGTAAATGCCCAAAGCAACTTTACTTTTGGCGAAGGATTGGACGGATATAATGACCCTGAAACCATGTTTAAAAACCGTGATCCGGATACCTATAATGTTTACAGTATTGGCTTTAAATATTATTTTGGTAATGTTAAAATTTATAAAAAAACGCTTTAATTTGTAGCTCTGTGTAATCTGATGAGAAAAATTCTGTTCTTTTTTCTGCTATTTACAACCTTTAATATTATGGCACAACAAACCCCATACGAGAAAAGCGGTAAAAAGGAAACCACTACCTACAACGACGCAATTTCTTACTATAAATCTTTGGCAAAAGCCTATCCCCAATCTAAACTTTTAACTTATGGGAGTACTGATTTTGGGAAGCCATTACATCTTCTGGTTTTATCAAGAGATAAGGTTTTTGAACCTGCTGCAATTAGAAAAAGTAATAAAAGAATTTTGCTGATTAACAATGGTATTCATCCCGGAGAGCCAGAAGGTATTGATGCATCGATGATGCTTGCCCGTGATTTGTTAAAGGCTAATAAACTTCCAAAAGATGTGGTTATCTGCATTATTCCGATTTATAATATTGATGGAAGTTTTAACAGAACCGGAACTTCCAGGGCCAATCAAAACGGACCTGTTGCTTATGGCTTTAGAGGGAATAGTAAAAGCCTCGACCTGAATCGTGATTTTATTAAAACAGATTCGAAAAATTCGGCAGCTTTCCAGCTCATTTTTAATACCTGGCAACCCGAAATATTTGTGGATACACATACCAGTAATGGTGCCGACTATCAATATGTAATGACTTTAATTCCTACCCAAAAAGATAAGTTAAATCATATTCTCTCGGGTTATTTAACCAAAACTTTGGTGCCAGATTTATACAAGGAAATGGATAAGAGAGGTTATCCAATGATTCCTTATGTAAATTCGATTGGTGAAACTCCCGAAACCGGAATTACTGGTTTTATCGAATCGCCAAGATACTCCACAGGTTATACAACTTTACATAATACCATCGGTTTTATGCCAGAAACGCACATGTTAAAATCGTATGATTTGCGTGTTGATGCAACTTATAAGTTACTACAAACCTACATCGATATTGTAGAACGTGATGCAAAAGTTATCGGCGAAAATAAACACAAAGCAGATGAATTTGTTGCTATACAAAAGGAATTTCCATTAGAATGGACTTTAAATAAAAATGAAAGCGATAGTATTCCTTTTAAAGGTTTTGAAGCAGGTAAAAAACCAAGTGAGATTAGCGGTATAAATCGTTTATATTACAATAGGACTAAGCCCTTTACTAAAAAAATAAAGGAATGGAATAAGTTTGAACCTTCGGTTAGTGTGCAGAAACCCATTGCTTACATTATCCCGAAAGCGTGGGATAAAGTTATCGCATTGCTGAAGTTGAATAATGTGAAAGTAGAACAACTGAAAACAGATGCAAAACTTAAAGTAGAAAGTTATTACATTGGTGATTTTAAAACCGGAACCAGACCATACGAAGGACATTACTTGCATTCGGCAGTTAAGGTAAATCCTGTTGAACAAACCCTGCAATATTATGCCGGTGATTGGGTGGTTTATGTTAATCAGTTTACCAATCGTTATATTGTAGAAACATTAGAGCCACAGGCAACGGATTCTTTTTTTAACTGGAATTTTTTCGACTCTATTCTGGATATGAAAGAACATTATTCTGCTTACGTTTTTGAAGATACTGCTGCTGAATTATTGAAAAAGAACCCAGCGTTAAAGGCTAAACTAGATGAAAAAAAATCTGTGGATAGTGCTTTTGCTAAAAGCGCCTCAGCACAATTAGAATTTGTTTATAAAAATTCTGATTATTACGAAAAAACACACAATCGTTACCCAATTTCGCGTTTAATAGCTAATACAAAACTCGATTTAAAATAAACTAAATGGAATATTTAAACGTAGCACCAGTTGCTTCAATAATTTTTGTTTTTACCATAGTTACCAGTCTTTACGCGTTTTATGATAACAGCGTTTATGGTAAATTTATGTTGCATCCTTACAGTGTTGCTAAGGGAAGCAATATTTATACAATAATAACTAGTGGCTTAATTCATGCCGATTGGATGCATTTGTTTTTTAACATGTTTACTTTTTATGCTTTTGCTTTTACATTAGAGCGTTTAATGGGGAGCTGGCAGTTTGGTTTACTTTATTTTTTAGGTTTAGTTTTAAGTGATATACCAACTATTTTTAAACAAAAAGATAATTTTCATTATAATAGTTTAGGTGCTTCTGGAGCGATAAGCGCTGTGCTTTTCAGTTACATTTTATTTAACCCGATGTCAAAAATTTACATCATGTTCATTCCGATAGGTATTCCTGCGGTTGTATTTGGGGTTTTATATCTGATTTATTGTGCGTATGCATCCCGTAATTCTAGAGACCATATTAACCACGATGCACACTTTTTTGGCGCATTAACCGGATTAATTTTCACCATAATTTTTGTTCCCGGGATAATTCAGAATTTTATTGGCATGCTAACCGGCGGCAGGTAGGCAAGGATTTTCAAAGAAGCTCATTGGCTCATCGGGGTTTTTGATGATTTCGAACTTAACATAGCCCCAGGGTTTCCAGAAGTTTTCTAAAACATGTGCGTAAACTTTGTGCTGCCAAATATCAAAAAGGGGTTTACTCATATTTCCGCGAAGTGGCATAGCCTCGATGTATATTGTGCCTTCAACAGGCATAAAGGTATATTCGGGTAAACGGTTAAACAGATAAGCTGAATAGTAAAAACGAGCGGTTAGTTCTTCAAATTGCTCGGCTGTTAAAGCTTTTCCTTTTATTTCATTAATAATGTCCTGATGGTAACGTTTGTTGGTTCCGTTATCTTGCAGGCAAGCAATTATGCCAAAATCTTTAAACTTTAAGGAAAAAGTCAGGGTATTAATCTCATCGCGGAAGCTAAATGGTGTTTCTTCATTTTCTAACTTTACAACTACGATAGACCATGGATTGAATTCTTCAAACACTAAACTGGTGTATAAATTCTGTATCATGAAATTCAGATTTGCAAATTTCATCATTAAAGATTGCGACATGTTTAAGCCATCGGCAGTCATTTCTTTGCGCAAAGCCGAATGCATTTCGATGTAAACAAAGCCGTATAAAAACTTTCCAAGCCAGTTAAATAAATCCAGTTCATTTAAAGACGAAATCGCTTGGTAACCACCGATGAAAGCATTTTCGATTTTTTCTTCCAGTGGATTTAAAAATTGTTCGTTTACTTCGCTGTTTACCGGGATAACAAGGGTGTTATAAGAGCGGATGCTTTCATCTAAAAACTGAATTTGTTCTTCTCCTGTTAAGCCTGCCTGTTCCAATAGCCATTTCGGTAGTAGTGGAACTTGAAGGACAGGAGATTTAAATGTCTCGCCGCTTAAAAAGCAGGTTTTATATAAAAAATCAAATTTCTGGAAAGGATTGTATAAGCCGGTGTTCATCGCTGCAATATTAGCTATTATATTTTTAGGGCTTTACAACGATGATTTTTTTTAACGTTTGGATTACTAAAGGTTTTTAACGTTTGTTTTAGGTTTCTGTCTGTGATGACACAGAATGAGGGGTTAAAAATTCGTAATTGCGAGGCACGAAGCAATTCTATAATTATTGCTGTAATATTAACAGTTTAAGATTGTATCGTGCTTCGCAATAACGATAAAGTTATTTCCCCTAATAATTATTGTAATAATAACTAATATCACCTGCCAACTGACTATATATCGGTTTGGTAAACTCCAAAAATAGAACATCTGGTGGCGGTGGGGCAACTTCTCTTCTCCTTGTCATGGCCAATTGTTGTTTGCTCAGCGCTCTGTCGTCGCCTTTATAACTCGCCCAGCTATCTCGCCAAACGTAAGTTCCAGGGAATTTTTGCTGACGAACTATTTTTTTGCTTTGCCAGTCGGTTATCGTCATATCTAATAAGCCTGATGAGGAGATGTTTTTTTCGAAGATGCTTAAAGTGGCTTTTACCGTTCCATAAACTGGTTTTCTTTCACGCGTCTCTCCAATAACTATGCTATCTCTTTTTAATCTTTCAACACGTTCTTTAACATAAGTTTGTCCGACTACAAAATCATCAAAATTTAAGCTTAGCATCTGGTCTGGAACAATTTTTTGCTTTGTTGCCTGTTGTTCCGAATAGAAAATAACGAATTTATTTCTGGAGTAATTACTTATAAAATTATCTATTTGTTGTTGAAAATAATCGCCACTAAGTTTGTAATAACTACTATTAATGATGATGGGTTGCACTACAATTCTGGTTACTGCTGCCCAATAAGCATCATCCATTTTAGCTTCCGAATCTTTATAATCTGGCGCCAGATTTTTAGCCTTTTCGAACTCGTAATATGCATTTTTAGCGCTGGGACGAGTATTTAAGTTTAAAAGCCTTATGCCTGAATTATACCTTGCTACACCAGCGCTTAAACGGCTTTCCGCTAACTCACTAACATATTTTGATGGGGCTGGTACTACAGTTAAACAAGCTGGGCAACTATTAATTTCATCGGCAAGCTGATTAATTTTTTGGTAGTTATACATTACTGTTTCCCATTTGTATATATCGCTTGTCGCTTTGGCTTCGTCAATTTTTCTTAGGTGATCTTGCAGGGCAAAGTTGTACGCTGTTGGTAAAACACCTAACGACTCGCTATTTTTTGGTGAGCTTTGTAAACGGCTTACTGCTTTAGAAACAGCAGCATCATAATCGCCTTTTTGCAAGGCTTTTTTTCCTGTGGTACATCCTGCAATAATTATGAAGGATAAATAAATAAAATACCGTAATCTTGAAATATTTTTCATGGCAGGATTGGTTTGCGTTAATAAACAAATATACCTTTGTAAAGCGTAATACGCCTTATTTATTTAATAGACGATTGATAATGAAGATAAGTTGCAAGCAGTTTGAATTAGAATTAAAACATCCTTTTTCTATCTCTAAATTTACCAGAACCAGCACACCACTGATGCTTTTAAAAATTCAGTATGAAGATGTTGTTGGTTATGGCGAAGCATCTATGGTGCCTTATATGGGCGAAAGCTATGAGAGTGCAAATGCATTTTTAAAGCTTGTAGATTGGAATAAAATTCAATATCCGTTTAATTTCGGGGAGATAATTTCTTATCTCGATAGTCTTGCTCCTGGTCAGCCTGCAATAAAAGCGGCAATTGATATTGCATTAAATGATGTCAACGGAAAAATTTTGAATAAACCTTGTTATGAAATTTACGGTGCAGATTTGGCAAAAATGCCCGTTACCTCTTACACAATTGGTATCGATACGCCAGAAGTTATCAGAGAGAAGCTAAAGGATGCAGAGGCTTTTAAAGTTATTAAGGTTAAGCTAGGCAGAGATAACGATAAGGAGATAATTGATACCATTAGAACGATGACGGATGTGCCGCTTTATGTTGATGCCAATCAGGGTTGGACAGATAAGATTGAAGCAATTGATTTAATTTATTGGCTACATGATAAAGGCGTGGTTTTAATAGAGCAACCGATGGATAAGCATAATCTGGATGGGAATGCCTGGCTAACGGAACGAAGTCCGATTCCTTTATTGGCAGATGAAGCTGTACAAAGACTCGCCGATATGGATATGCTAAAAGGTGCTTATCATGGTATTAACGTAAAACTGATGAAGAGTTGCGGGATGTACGAAGGTCATCAAATGATTTTGAAGGCTCGTTCTTTCGGAATGAAAGTTTTAATTGGCTGCATGAGCGAAACCAGTTGTGCAACTTTAGCAGCGGCGGCATTAGCACCACTTTGTAACTGGGCAGATTTGGACGGGCCATGGTTAACCAAAAATAATCCTTTTGCTAATCCAGCTTTTGAAGAAGGCAAGTATATTTTGAAAAATTTACCCGGATTGGGGTTAGAAGGGGTTAGTCCTGATCTTTTTCCTTATACGACTTCTTAATATCTTTCATTAACTGAATTTTAAAATAGAAAAGGCAAGCGCCAGTTCCTACTAAAAAAGCACCCGGAAGATATTTATTGTTGTTATAACACCAGATTATTCCAAAAATTGATAGGATGATACCAAGATTGTAGAAAATATTTAATGCGAATTTTTTGCCCACACTTAGAGGATTTATCTTGTGTTAAAATTATTGTTTAATCACCAAATCTAAATAACCAATTATCAAACATTGTATAACGAAAGAATGTTTAAGAATTTACTTTAACAACTTGCATAGTTTGATAATTGGAATTTATTTATTGGTTATTCTTAATATACCTGCATATTTGGATCAAAAGCTTCTTGCCAAGCCAAAATACCACCTTTTAAATTATATAAATTCTCATAACCGTACTGCGATTCTAATTGCATAATTGCAGCAGCACTTCTTTTGCCACTACGGCACTGTACGATAACTGGCTTATCTTTCGAAATTTTATCAGCTTCAATTAAAATACCACCTAAAGGGATATTTTCTCCGTCAAGGTTCGAAACCTCATATTCAAATGTCTCGCGAACATCAATCAGCTGAAAATCTTCTTTATTATCGATTTTAGCTTTTAACTCTTGTACTGATACTTCTTTCATGTGAAAATTATTTCTACAAAGATAGAAAAAACAGCATAAGGTAAATGATTAAAAAACACCTTATAATTTTAATATATTCTGTAACATATTTAATCCTCAGGCGTTTAATTATAAATAATTTTTATGAACAAACTTAACCGCTTTTTCTGGTTTTGTTCCGGCGCTCACATCCCGACACTGGAAAAGTATTCTACCGAACAAAATAAATATGCAGGCATTGGAGCCACAATCTTCTTTACAGGCCTATTTGCCGCTCTATCTGGCGGATATGCCATGTATTTCGTTTTTAAAGGCGATGACTTAGCGGTAATATTTGCTTTAATTTTTGGCTTTTTGTGGGGCGCTGCAATTTTTAATATGGATAGATATATCGTATCCAGCCTAAATAAAAGTGCATCAACCAATAAACAAATTTTACAAGCTACACCACGAATTCTGCTGGCGATTATGATTGGTATCGTAATATCCAGGCCAATTGAGCTGAAGATTTTTGATAAAGAAATTAAAGAGCGTTTAAAGGTGAGTTACCTAAACGGCCAGCGTTCCAAAATTGACACTTTAAATAAGGCTTTTCAAAATAAGTATCAGGTTGAATTTGGGCGTTTGAACCAACAAAAAGCGACCAGAGATTCGTTGGAAAAAGGTATAAAGGCTGATAGACAAAAGCTAAATTTCGAGATTTTTGGAAATAAAACAACCGAAACTTCTGGTGTTTTGGGTTAT
Source organism: Pedobacter jamesrossensis (assembly GCF_042650905.1). Lineage (NCBI taxonomy): Bacteria > Pseudomonadati > Bacteroidota > Sphingobacteriia > Sphingobacteriales > Sphingobacteriaceae > Pedobacter > Pedobacter jamesrossensis. The sequence continues at coordinate 47,456 of NZ_JBHSBY010000037.1, forward strand.
GGCCCATTTGCGAAACGTAAAGAAGAAGAAATAAAACAACGAACGATAGAGCTTGATAGTTTGAAAGCCAACATCAATAAATCTGAATCTTTTATTGATAAACGAAAACAGTTCGATGGTTTGTTTGCAGAAAAGCTTTTTACAAAACCACAATTAGATAGTTTGGCAAATATTGCTGGTTTTGCAGATAGAAACTGGGCTTTAGGTCAGCTGAAATTTAATGCCGACGGTACAAGAGATAACAATACAGCGCTTGCAGTTACTTTTATAGGCTTATTATTTATTTTCTTCGAATGTTTGCCTGTTTTTGTAAAACTGATGAGCGCTCGTGGCCCTTATGATTATGTTACGGCAGATGGCGATGAAGCCGATATTTATGAATCAAAGAAAAATAAAGATTTTAGGATGGAAGTTGCCGATAACATTCACGAAACCCGGGTTGATTCGGAGTCATCAAAACAAAAGGAAATATTAAAAGGCAGGGCATATCGGGATTTGGAGAAATACGATTGGGATAAGGAGTAGTAGGAATCTATATTTAGTTGTATTATTAGAAAAAGACCATTTTTTGATAAATTAGAAGCTCAACAATACTATGGCCGAAATTTTGTTGAGCTATATAAACTACTAATCACTTAAGAGCTTCAGCAAATTGAAAATTTTGCAAGCCTGGTGATGAAAATTAATCTATCATATGCAAATAGTTCCATCAGATGGCCTTAAGCTTATTATAAGGCATTTTTTAATCTATTACCCTTCTATAAGCAATTCTGTGATGAGATTTTTTTCGGATGGCAGTCCAGGCATCGTTGTACCACTATCTTATTCCCGGCTTCCATTCCTTAAAAATCAAGAACTTCAAAAGGGCGAACCCGTTGCTTATGGGTTAATGGAGCATCCTATTATTATCCCTCCACCGCCAGCCTGCGGAATGATAGTTATTGTTCTTCAGCCTTACGCGCTCGCGTTTTTGAGTGGGATAAAGCCTAACGTGCTGAAAAACTGCATCTTACCATTAAGTACTTTGTTGGGTACAAGTGCTCACATCTTAAAAACGGCTGTAGAAGGGTTAAGTGATGAGAATGAAATTATAAAAGAGTTGGAAAAATTTTTCTTCGATCTCTTATCAAACTTGCCGCCAACCGATGAATTGCTGAGAGAAAGCCTATATCTTATGAAGCAGAGTCATGGGAAAATCAGCATCAATGAGCTACTGCGCGGCCTATCTGTAAGTGAGCGGCTATTGGAGCGGAGGTTTGATCGTTTTATAGGCATTTCTCCAAAGAAACTAAGTGGGATACTGCGTATAAATCATTATTTAAAACTATTAAGAGACCCCAACCAGGTATATACTCAGGTACAAGCAGCACTTGAAGCAGGATTTTATGACCAGGCCCACCTCAACAACAGCTTCAAAGAAATCACGGGTACCTCACCCTTAAAATATCTAGCCTCCTCTGATCCATTGGCAATAAATCTTTTTAGCTTCAGAGGTTAACTCGCTTTGTCGGAAACATCCAATACCCGTAATTTTGTACTAGGTAAATTTGTACAAAAAGTATAATGGAAAATTTAAAAGTAGCTGCTGCCCAATTCGAGAATGCTAGCGGCGACAAGGTTTATAACCTTTCTGTAATCGAAGAAATGGTTCGTAAAGCCTCAGCCTCGGGGGTTGAGGTTATTGCCTTTCATGAATGTTCTGTAACGGGCTATTCATTCGCAAGAAAACTTAGCCGGAGCGAAATGCTTGCCTTATCAGAGGTGATACCAAACGGCCCTTCTGTAACCGCTCTAGTTGAGATGGCGAAAAAGTATAAAATCACAATTCTTGCTGGGCTTTTTGAAAAGGATGATCATGAAAATATGTTTAAAGCATATGTTTGCGTTGATGAGACAGGGCTCATCGCTAAACATCGAAAACTTCATCCTTTCATCAATTCTAACCTATTGCCAGGTACAGCATATACAATTTTTGAAATCAAAGGTTGGAAATGTGGCATTTTAATATGTTATGACAATAACGTAATAGAGAATGTCAGGGCAACGGCCTTGCTTGGTGCAGAAATAATCTTTATGCCTCATGTAACAATGTGTACACCATCTCCTCGCCCTGGTGCAGGATTTGTAGATGCGGACCTTTGGAAGGAAAAGGACAAGAATGCTGCCATACTAAGATCAGAATTTGATGGTGATAAAGGGCGGAATTGGCTTATGAAATGGCTTCCTGCTCGCGCTTACGACAATGGAATTTATGCGATATTTTGTAATCCGATAGGCATGGATGATGACCAATTAAAAAATGGCTGCTCGATGATTCTAAACCCTTTCGGAGAAATTTTAGCTGAATGCAGAACAATGGAAAATGAGTTCGTTGTCGCTGAGATGTGTAAAGATGATCTAAAAATGTCAGGTGGATTTCGATATAAAAAGGCCAGAAGGCCGGAGCTTTACGGGGAAATATTAGCCTCACCACATACCGCGGATCAGCAGGTTGCCTGGCTGAAAAAGTAATTCTTCGTGGCTTTTCAAAACACTAAAATTGTAGAATATGGAGATCTTATTGAGCTTATCCGTTAGTTATAAAATGCCTTAAAGATGATGAAGGCTTGGATGCGGCTACTTAGAATCTGTAGTACAGGATGTCTTGGGCGGAATTGTTTATTTGATCTAAAATGGAGGGTATTCGCTATCATATTTGACAGTTAGTCAGGTGACCAGGTGGATACTTGCACCTTTTGCTTTGATTTTACTGCTATCTTCTTCGTAAGTTCCAGTACTTCCAAATGGATCGAATTATAATTTATCACTATTCCCTGCTTTATTAATATTGGTTTCTAACCATTCATTAGAAACAGGTTGCTGGCTTTTTAATAAATTAGCAGAACTATTAATTTCTCTTAAACCCATTTCATTAATCAAATTAGAAATTAGGTTTTTGATAATGCGTATTTGATAAAGTTAAAGCTGTTAAATATTCAATTGTGGTAAGACTATATTTAATACTTCAAAAGTATTTCAATTTAATAAATCGTTCCACTATTGACTATATTTAGTCTCGTCATTGTGAAGCAGATTTTTTGTCGGCTGAAGCAATTTCTTCTCAATATATCCTTTGAATGAGATCGCTTAGTGCCTCAGCAATGACGACTTTTTGAGAATATCATTCACAAATGATTTTTATGAAATGAATTATTCACCAATATTTAATAGTTTCTAAATCAATCCCATTTACATCAACCATATTACATAATACATCTTCCATTTTTTGTAATTTAAGCCCATCAAACCCCCTTTTTATGAAGAAAATTTTAGGAACCGCTGCGGTCATGTTATTATCGCTTGGCGTTTTCGCTCAAAATGAAATCAGTTACAGCATCTCATTCCCAAACGCTGTTCACCACGAAGCAGAAATAACGATGCAAATTCCGAATGTTCCGGCAGGCGTTTTAAAAGTTAGAATGAGCCGCTCATCGCCCGGAAGATATGCAACACATGAGTTTGGAAAAAATGTTTACAACCTTAAAGCCTTTGATGTAAATGGCAAAGCTCTTAAAATTAATCGGCCGGCAGGCGACGAATATGAAATTGTCGAGCATGGTAAAAGTGTAAAGATTACCTACACACTTTTCGGAAACTGGATTGATGGAACTTATGCAGGGTTTGATGAAACCCATGCACACATGAACATTCCGGCAACCTTTGCTTTTCCTATAGGTATGGATGCCAGACCACGTTTGGTGAAATTTAATTATAACGAAAAAGAAAATTGGAAGGTTGCCACACAGTTAAAGCCGATGGGTAAAAACACATATTATGCGGCCAACCTTCAGTATTTTATGGATAGCCCGACAGAAATTGCCGATTATAAAACGGCAAGTTGGCAGGTTAAAAATACAGACGGGAAAATGCAAACCATTCATATCATTTCCCATTCGAAAGATGAGCAGAAAACCATTGATAATTATGCAGAAATGCTTAAGAAAATGGTTGATGAGCATTTAGCAGTGTGGGGCGAGTTTCCGACTTACGATTATGGAAATTATTATTTCCTTCATGATGTTTACCCCGATTATGCAGGCGATGGCATGGAACACAGGAATTCTACGGTGATTGTTCAGCGTACACCAAAAATCGAAGGTTACGAGTCTAATTTACTTGGCACATTCTCGCACGAGTATTTCCACAGTTGGAATGTAGAACGCCTTCGCCCGAAAACTTTAGAGCCTTTTAATTTTACCCATTCTGATATTAGCAACGAACTTTGGTTGGCCGAAGGATTTACCCAATATTACGGCTCTTTACTATTAACCAGAGCAGGTTTTAAAACAGTAGATAATGCGGCACAAACCTTTAACGGTTTAGTTAACGCAGTTTTAAATTCGCCAGGAGCAAAAAATTATTCGCCGATAGAGGCTAGTCGATATGCGGTTTTTGCAGATGCAGGTGTTGCAATCGACCAGACAAACAAGGGCAATATTTTCCTTTCTTATTACACCTACGGTGCAGCTACAGCTTTAGCGCTCGATTTACGGTTACGTTCTGATTTTAAGCTTACGCTTGATGATTACATGAGGGCCTTGTGGAAAGCTTATGGCAAACCAGAAATTGCATATACAGTTCCTGACTTGGAGAAAACTTTAGGTATTTTAACTAAAAACCCTGCTTTTGCAGCCGATTTCTTTAAAAGATATATTTACGGAACCGAAAAGAATGATTATGCGAAGCTTTTGCGAAATGCTGGTTATGTTTTACGTAAGGCAAGTACCGGAAAAGCTTATACAGGCTTAGGGAGATTGTCTTTCGAAGATGGAAAGGCCATTTTGGCGCAAACCACCGTTGGAACGCCTGCATACGCTGCGGGCTTAGATTTTAATAATATCCTTTTAACAATTGATGGCGTTGAAATTAAAGATCAGGCTACGTTAACTAAAGTAACCGATTCGCATAAACCAGGTGATGTAGTTGATGTAAATTATAGCTACCACGGAGAAGCAAAATCTACAAAACTTACATTTGCAGAAAACCCTGCAATGGAAATTGTTTCCATAGAAAAAACCGGAGGAAGTTTAACAAAAGAGATGCAGGCTTTTAGAGATAGCTGGTTAAATTCTCAGGTGAAATAAAAATAATAACCAAACCAAAACCCTAAATTAGCACAACTTAAATTTATAATTAATGAAGTAGCTGTTTCAGAATAGCATATTCGAAATTTGTATCGGGATTAAATCTGGCGGTGTCGTCATGCTCAGCTTAATCGGGTATCTTAGTGCTTTAGTTGGGCTGTATATATTAACCTTTCTTTCGCTTTAAGATTCCCGTTTTTACGGGAATGAGGGCCAGTCGAAATATTTATTCTGCTAATAAATCTGAGAAATCACTTTTGAGATAGCCATTTATCACAAATAAAAAAATAGAATTTAAACAAATGAAAAAACTTTTCTTTTTTGCGCTGGCCAGCATGGCAACTTTGCAGTTGAGCGCTCAAAACATCGATAAAATCATTACCCGGGAATATACCGACCATTTAATCAAAACGTTGAGTGCTGATGATATGGAAGGCCGTGGTACATTTACGCCAGGCATTGATAAAGCCGCAACTTTTATCGAATCCGAATTTAAAAAGATTGGTTTAAAACCACTAACAGGTGCTGAATCTTTCCGTCAAACTTTTTACAAAATTAAATTAAGTCCAGAGCCTACAAAACTGGTAATTGATGGACAAACGATTTCTCAGGAAAATATTCTGGTAACGGGGAAATCGCCTTCAGTTTCATTTAATCAAACCAATGGTGATGGTGTTGTGAAATTAGATACAGCTAAAACCTTTGCCGTTCAGTATCGTGCACTCAGCCGTGCAGGTAAAAAGCAAATTGTGTTGGTTAACGAAAAATTTGCTGCTGATTTTAAACGTTACAAATCGTTTTCTGGTCGTGGAGCAATTTTAGATGAAAAAGACATGCAAGCGCCTACTCAAGATGCAATGGTTTTTGTTTTAGGGGTAAATGAGGCGAAGGAATTTAACGTTGAGGTAAAAAACAAAACAGAAAAATTGCCGCTTTTTAACGTTGCTGGTATGATTCCCGGAAAATCAAAAGCAAAAGAATTGGTGGTGTTTTCTGGTCATTATGATCACTTGGGGATAACTAAGTCGGTTGATGGCGATAGTATTGCAAACGGTGCGGATGATGATGCATCGGGAACCACGGCAATGATTGCATTAGCGAAATATTACAAAGCGCAGAAAAATAACGAACGTACTTTAATTTTTGTTGCTTTTACCGCCGAAGAAATTGGTGGTTTTGGTGCAAGATATTTTTCAGAAAAATTAAATCCTGATGATGTTGTTGCCATGTTTAATATCGAGATGATTGGAAAAGACTCCAAGTTTGGTAAAAATACAGCCTTTATTACCGGTTATGAGCGTTCTGATTTTGGAAAAATTTTACAGAAAAACTTAACTGGAACGGAGTTTACTTTCCACCCAGACCCATATCCAGAACAAAATTTATTTTACCGTAGTGATAATGCAACGCTTGCTGCATTAGGCGTTCCGGCACATACTATTAGTACGGATAAAATTGATATTGATAAGTTTTATCATACCGTAAAAGATGAATACAGCACTTTAGATGTAGAAAATATTTTATCTACAATTAAAGCGATTGCAAAAAGTGCAACTTCAATTGTAAACGGAACGGATACGCCAACAAGAATCCCTAAGCTGAAACAGTAATTAATAAATAGTTTTAAATGTAAAAGCCACAGATTACTTTAAATCTGATAATCTGTGGCTTTCTTTTATCTGAATACAGGAGGAGAGTTTTCTAGCTTGCGTTCGTTTTTGCCGAGCGCATAAACAACAACACGATTTTATCGTGAATCTCTGAATTCTAAAACTTATATTCCATTACATAATCATCCATAAAATAACCGTTGCCAATATCAAGATTTACAGATTCTTTAACGGTAAAACCTGCTTTTAAATAGAACTCTTTGGCTTTGTTATTTTTGTTTACGTTGAGCTGTAAAGCAGAAGCTCCGGCATCTTTAACCTGATTAAATACTTCGTTGATTAGGATTTTGCCAACGCCTTTGCCATGTGATGATGGTAAAACGTAGAGTTTGTGTAGTTTGTAAATTCGCTCGTCGTGATCGATAATGGAGTAACCTGCAAATCCATATTGGTTTCCACCATCTTCTGCAATTAGGAAAATATGGCCATCCATTAATTGCTTTAGTAACTCGCCGCGACTATACATTTTATCTAACATATAATCTATCTGCTTTTGCCCAATAATATCTAAATAAGCGTCAGGCCAGGTTTCGGTAGCAATATCACGGATGATTTCTAAATCTTCTTCTTTAGCTTTTCTAATGGTAATCATATTGGTTCACTAATAAAAATCGGTTGACCTGAAAAGGTGAATTCTACAAAGCCATCATTAACAACTTCAAAAATACCTTCCTCGTTTTGCATTAGGTTGGTAACTTCAAAATATCTGTTACCATGAATTAAAAATTCGCTTCCAGCAGGTTTCCAAACAGAAAAGCCAGATTTAATGGCGTAGTGTTTCGATTTTTCGGTAAAAACAACCAGATTAATTTTATCTTCAAAACCCGCAAATTTTTCGAGGTCGAATTTAGTTGTTATCACATTAACCGCCGGAAATTTCTCTTCGTATAGATAATTCATGGCGACCATTAAATCATCTACCAAACCATGAACAAATTTGGTGTCTTCCTGGGTTCCGGTTTCTTTGCCGTTAACTAAAACATCTACTTTTAAACCTAAAGAAATAATTTTCTCGTAGTTTTCGCCACTTACCAAAAGCGTTGGGCTCCATTCTAACAGCTGACCTAAAAGTTCCTCATTAAAATTTCCAAGCTCATCAATATATAAGGCTGGCTCTTGTTTTTCTTTTACAATATGGTGTGAAGACATATTGCGAATATAAACTAATTTCAGATTTTAGAATTACGATTTTAGATTTTTGGATGCTTAATCTGTGAGATTTAAAAATCAATCTCCTGAAGTAATTAAACTTGTTAGCAATTCTTAGACTTTCACCGCTTCGTAAAAATCCTGATAGGCTTCTATAAAATCATCTGCAAAGTTTATAGATCCAGAAACTGCTATTCCGTAAATTCCGGTTTGCATAAGTGCTTCTACATCGTAAATTTTTATTCCACCAACAGCTAAAATCGGTAATGTGATATTCAGCTCTTTTAATTTAATTACGGCAGTAGTATATCCATCGATTCCTAAAAGTGGGAAATCATTGGGTTTAGTTTCGGTTGTAGAAAAAGGACCTAGTCCTGCATAATCAACACCTTCGTTAGCTAAACGGATTAAATTTTCTACCGTATTAGCAGATCCGCCTAAAGTAATATCTTCTCCAACTTGTTTTCGCAATGCAATGAAATCTGCGGTCATATCTTCAATATGAAAACCCTGAATATCGGCTTTGCCATTTAAATGAATGTGGTTGGTAACGATTAAAGTTGTTCCCCAGTCATCACAAATTTCGGCAATGGCGTTTATGTCTTTTAAAAGTTCATCATCAGCTTTGCTTAAACAACGATATTGAATCCATTTTGCACCTGCTTCGCAAGCATTTTGTACCTGCTCAATGTGGGTTAAATGTGGAATATCGTGTGTGATGTATTGAAGCTTTTCTATGTATTTCATGGCTGTAAAAATAGTCATTGCGAGGCACGAAGCAATCTCAATTAATAAAGATTGCTTCGTGCCTCACAATGACGGTTTTGTATAATGTTTTAAACCATCTAAGGCACCTAAGAAAATCTAAGCTGCTCCATGGTCTGTGTCTTCACAGAACATAATCATTCATTCCCTTAGTTTACTTACTGTTAACGTCACTTATACTGATTTTTATGAAATAAATTAACCCTCACAATGACGAGACAGTGTGATTTTCGCTTTAGTCTTTAATCTTTCTGCTTTATTAAAACTTAACATTCAAACTTAGCAAAAAGTTAGTTCCGGCTTGTGGGTAATAGAAGTTTTCGGTTATTCTGCTTCCTCCAGAAAGATAACCATAGGTGTAACCATTGCTTTCATATTTCTTATCGAAAAGATTATTAACGAGTAAGCCCAAATTTACGTTTTTAACACCTGCAAATCTAAAGTCGTAACCTAAGCGGGCATTGCTTACCCAATAACCGTTAATGGTTCTATCATTGTTCTGTGTATTATCTAAATACTGCTTGCTTACATATTTGCTTTGTAAAGCAAGAGCAAAGCCAGCAACAGGTTTATAAACCAACTCACCAAAAAGAACTGCCGATGGCGAATACGAAATGTTGGTTAAAGCATAATTGTTAACCACTTGTCCGCCGTTATCGTAATCATCATAAAATTCGGTAAAGTTTTTAATCTTGTTTCTGCTCAATGCGGCATTCGCATTTAAAGCAAAAGATTTGCTAATCGTATAAGAACCATCTAACTCAATTCCTAAGCGATAACTTTTATCCACGTTCTGGCGATAGTTTCCGCCAGTATCATTAATTTTTCCGGTTTCTACCAATTGATTTTTGTAGAACATACCATAAGCATTTGCACCTAAATTAAATTGTGTGTTTTTAAAACGATAGCCAAGTTCAACATCATTTAATCGTTCTGGTGTTGGAGAAACGCCAACTGGCGCATCGGTATAGTCGTTACGGTTAGGCTCTTTGTTTGCTACACTAAAAGATGCGTATAAATTACTTTGCGTATTAATGAAATATGTTGCGCCAAACTTGGGGTTAAAGAAATTTAAGGTTTCGTTTATAGCTAAAGTATTTAATTTATTTTCCGTTCCGGCAATGTCGTAATACACGCGGCGGTATTGCAAATCTGCAAATAAACTTAAAGCCTCAATCGGACTATAATTTACTTTTCCATAGGTGTTAAAATCGGTTTTAAAACCATCGTTGTCGTAATAATGCCTGTCTATATTTCCGTTAGATGCATATTGTGCCCAAATAATTTGCCCAAAATGCGCACCTTTGTACTCGTTATATGCACCGCCTAAAGTAAAATTCAAGCTCTTTTCAGGGACATAATTGAAAGCATAAGTAACACCATAAAAATCATTGTCTAACCATCTGCGACGAATTAAATCTGTTCTTGATATTGTTGTTGTTCCTATCACCACAGGGTTTAAGCCATAATCGCTTAGCTTGTTATCAGCTCTGTATTCTTCATAATAACCAGCACCTTGTGTGTAGTGTAGAGCACCATTGAACGAGAATTTATCAGAAAACTGCCTGGCGTAAAGCAACTGATAATGACTTTGAGTATAATTGTCTGTTTGGTTGTTGTATAAAAAACTGTTATAAGTTCTGCCAGAATTAAGCAGATTTGCTGCATCTTCCGCGCTTAAACCATTTCTATCAATATAAGCCTGCATTCCAGCAACATCATTGTTTAATCTCGATTCAGGAATACCGTTCCACGATTGATACGTCTTTTCAGTCCCTGCAAAAACATTTAAGCGAAGTAAATCTTTATTGCCGTGGTAAGCACCAGAAAGGAAATAAGATTTTAATAAAGATGAACCTCTGTCAACATAACCATCAGAGCTAATTCTGGATAAACGACCATCAAAGCTAAACCGATTATTAATTAAGCCTGTTCCAACCTTTACCGTATTTTTCCATGTATCGAAACTTCCGTAAGTACTGTTTACTTCTGCGTATGGCTCTAACTCACTTGCCGTAGTTTGAATATTTAAACTCGCCCCAAAGGCACCTGCGCCATTTGTTGAAGTACCAACACCACGCTGAATCTGAATATTATCAACAGATGAGGCAAAATCTGGCATGTTAACGTAAAAAGTTCCCTGGCTTTCACTATCATTCATTGGGATACCGTTTACCGTTACATTTATCCTGCTATTATCGCTACCGCGGATGCGGATTCCGGTATAACCCACACCAGCGCCAGCATCAGAGTTAACCACAACACCTGGTGTATTTTGTAAAATAAAAGGCAAATCCTGACCAAAATTATTTTCCTGAATTTCTGCTTTACTTACGTTTTTGTAAGTTGTAGCCGATTTTTCATTAGCCCTGGTTGCTCTGACAACTACCTCGTCTGCTAAGAAATTTTGGGGCACTAAACTGAAATTAATCGAAAGGTTTTGGTTTAAATCAATCGTTTTTTCGGCTGATTTATACCCCAGATAGCTCACGCTAATTACATACTTGCCCGAAGCCAGGTTTGTTAAACTGAAATTTCCGTTGGCATCGCTCAGTACCGCTGTTCTTTGGTTTTTTAATTTGATGGTTGCGCCTGCTAAGGTTTTTTGATTGTTGTCTGTAACGTTTCCTGTAACAGAAATCTGTGCCAAAGCAAAGAATGGCAACATTGCAGTAATTGCTGCAAAAAGTAATTTTTTCAATTTTAATTGTTTTTAGTTAAACCCATCGGAAATAGGGGTACTCCCGATTTCAGTTAAACTTCCATAACTCCAATCCCTACGCCGGCATTACCCGGATCAGGTGCATTTAAGGTTTAGGTTTTAGAGGTTTAGGGCTTAGGGTTTGACATTTGCAGAACCTTTTACCTTTCACCTTTTACCTTTCACCATAAAATGGGTATGATCTCAGCCTGTTTTTGTGTTTGTTTAAAACAAGGCACCCCTAATGATGCGACAAATGTAGAAAATATATTCAAAAGAAAAATTTATCTTTTGGTTAGAAATAAAATTTCGTTGCATAATTGAATTTTTAGCTCGGCATCCTTCCCAAAAAATACGCTCTAAATCCATCAGCATTCGAAGTTACAATCGTTTCGATAATTTACCTTTTATTCTATTATTTCGCTTTGCTTCCAGGTTGCCCCTTTCGCTTATAAACAATTAACTTTAGGCTCACAGCTGAGTTACTATTCCGATAAATTTAAGTTGTAGTTAGGACGTAGTTTATTCGGATACAATTGTCACAACCCCGAACCAAATGCGTTTCAGCAACGAATTAACTGCTAATAAGAAGTAAGTATGTTATTAGTAAACTATATACACAAGTATTAGTAATTTGGTAACTAGAAGAGCATATACTGGCTAAGTATGAAGAAACTTTAGCGTTAGAGATCAACTTAGTTTCTGATTTTTTTAGAAAGCCCCATGAGCACTTTCTATCGGAAGTATTTCCCAATTCAAGGAGTAATCAGGTTATATGATTAAAAATATTTTTTCTGAAAATAGGGAAGTTTTGTTTTTTAAGAAATTTTCAAGAATTCATCAATTGTTGCAATAGCGTTTTTTAAACGCTTTTCTGCAATCCCACCAACTACTTTATAGTTTGCGTTAAGTGCTTTTAGTTCTTTCTGCCAAATTTCCATAAAATATTCTCTTTGGTTAGGGAAATCTCTAAGCGGGTCATCTTGCCATGGCAAATCGATGTCCATTAACAAGTATAAATCATAAGTTCTGTCTTTTAAAGCTTCTAAAACAACTTTCGGCGTTTCTCCTAAAACTTCATCACTCCATATTTTAACGGTGATAAATGTTGTGTCGCAGATTACAAAATCATCATTAGCTATTGCTAATACAGCATCCTCCAATGAAATTTGACCATAATACATATTCACTTCATCTTGGAGTGTGTACGGCGCAGTTAAGTTTGCGCAATAATAGCGGGCATATTCTGGTACCCAGGAAACTTTGTAATGGTTTGCTAAAAGAAGCGACATAGTAGATTTACCTGTACTTTCAGGGCCAACTACTGCTATTTTCTTAATCAATTTATTCAAAATATGGTAACTGTAAAGGGGTAGAAGTTAAAAATAAATTACCTCAAGATTCAAAAATATAAACAAAAAGAACATTAAAGAAAAAATCCGGTTGAGGAGGGCTCCTCTAACCGGATAATAAACCAAACAAACTATTTATGAAGAAATCCTCATTGCGGTTAACTACTCCGCGAGGAAGCTTTAGATCAAACTAAAGTATTTACAAAACGCAAATACATGAATGTTATTACAACATTATTGCCAATTCTTAGAACTTAATGCTTTCGTGACGTAAGCATGACTTGTAGCGATAGTTAGCGGGCAATTGTATTCAAATGTATTTAAATATAAAACTAAATGGTTTTAGCATGTATAATATTTTGTTCAACTAAATGTACAGTGTTCAAATAATTGTTCATTTTTTGAAACTTTTTGTGCCAGCCTTCGTTTATATTTAACACTATTTAACTTTTAGAACATTTATAATTAATTGTTTACCTAAAATATTTATCGTTATGAAAAAATTAAGTTTAGTAATGGCTGTAATGATGGTGATATCGCTCGTTGTTTTTGGATCTACAAAAATTAGGCTTGGTGGAATAACCGGAAAGATAAGCCCACCAGAAGGTGTAGCTCAGGTTGCATTAGTTGCCGGAACCGATACCTTAAGAGCAGAAGTAAGTAAAGGAATATTCACGTTTATTAACCTTAAAGAGGGCGTTTATAAAGTTTGGATAAAAGGGAATGCGCCTTATAAAGATGCGACGATAGAAAACGTTGCAGTAAAAGATAGTTCAACAACAGATTTAGGCGAAATTAAATTGCAACAATAGCCGTTTAGGCAAAAGAAAAATTTAAAAAGAGGGTTAATATTATCCTCTTTTTTATTTTGAAAAAAATCAACTTAAAATACTTCTAAAGATGTATCTTTGCATCCCGACAGAACAGTTGGGATTTTCCTCATTAAAAGCAAAAAACCTCCTTGCTTCTTCACCTGAAAAGGGTCATCAACTTTAGAATTTTAATTATTGTTTAAGCTTTATCATGCCTAAAGACACTTCCATACGCTCAGTACTAATTATCGGATCGGGCCCAATTATTATTGGGCAGGCCTGCGAATTTGATTATGCGGGTTCGCAAGCGGCCCTATCTTTAAAAGATGAGGGAATTACCGTTTCCATTATCAACTCTAATCCGGCTACAATTATGACGGATAAAGTTATTGGCGACCATGTTTATCTTCGTCCTTTGACTGTTGATTCAATTGAAGCTATTCTTCAAGAGCACATTGACTCTACTGATTTACCTAGAATTGATGCTGTTTTGCCAACAATGGGTGGTCAAACTGCATTAAACCTTTGTGTAGAAGCTTCCGAACGTGGTGTTTGGGAAAAATACGGTGTTAAAGTGATAGGCGTTGATGTTGCTGCCATTGAAAAAACCGAAAACCGTGAATCTTTCCGCCAGTTAATGGTTGATATAGGTGTAGGTGTAGCTCCATCAAAAATTGCCAACTCATTTTTAGAAGGTAAAGAAGCCGCTCAAGAAATCGGTTTTCCATTGGTAATTCGCCCATCTTATACATTAGGTGGTTCTGGTGGTGGTTTTGTACACAAAAAAGAAGAATTTGATGCGGCACTTAAACGCGGTTTAGAGGCTTCGCCAACGCATGAAGTTTTAGTAGAACAAGCTGTTTTAGGCTGGAAAGAATATGAATTGGAGTTGTTAAGAGATAGCAATGATAACGTAATCATTATTTGCTCAATTGAAAACTTCGACCCAATGGGTATTCATACAGGAGATTCGATTACAGTTGCACCGGCTATGACATTATCTGACCGTTGTTATCAGGAAATGCGTAACCAAGCCATTAAAATGATGCGTGCTATTGGTACTTTTGCTGGTGGTTGTAACGTTCAGTTTTCGGTAAACCCGGCTAACGATGACATTATCGCCATCGAAATCAATCCTCGTGTTTCGCGTTCATCAGCGTTAGCAAGTAAAGCAACTGGTTACCCAATTGCTAAAATTGCAGCAAAATTGGCAATCGGTTACAACTTAGATGAAATAGAAAATCAAATTACAAAAACCACTTCTGCATATTTCGAACCTACTTTAGATTACGTAATCGTTAAAATTCCACGTTGGAATTTCGATAAATTTAAAGGGGCAAACAAAGAGCTCGGTTTGCAAATGAAATCGGTAGGCGAGGTAATGGCAATTGGCCGTACATTTATAGAAGCGTTGCAAAAAGCTTGTCAGAGTTTAGAAATTAGCCGTGCTGGTTTAGGCGCCGACGGCAGACAAGTTCGCAATATTGAAGAAATTATGGACGGTTTGGAGCATCCGTCATGGAACCGTTTATTCTTAATAAAAGACGCTATGACAATGGGTGTGCCTTTGGAATCTATCCGTAAGGTAACTAAAATTGACAAATGGTTCTTAAATCAAATTCAGGATTTAGTTCTTTTAGAAACTGAATTAAAAAGATATTCATTAAACAATATCCCTCAGGATTTCTTCATGACGTTGAAGCAAAAAGGTTTCTCTGATATTCAGATTGCCTGGTTGTTGGGGAACGTTACTGAAGATGAAGTTTATGACCGCCGTAAGGCTTTAGGAATAAACAGAGTATATAAAATGGTTGATACTTGTGCTGCGGAATTCCCGGCGCAAACACCATATTATTATTCTTCGTTTGACCAGGAGAACGAATCAATCTCATCTGATAAGAAAAAAGTTATCGTATTGGGTTCTGGTCCGAACAGGATTGGGCAAGGCATCGAATTCGATTATTCTTGTGTCCACGGATTATTAGCGGCTAAGGAATCGGGTATTGAAGCCATCATGATTAACTGTAATCCTGAAACGGTTTCTACAGATTTTAATATGGCTGATAAACTTTACTTCGAGCCAGTTTTCTGGGAGCATGTTCGTGAAATTATCGAATTAGAAAAACCTATGGGTGTTATTGTTCAGTTAGGTGGTCAAACCGCTTTAAAAATGGCTGAAAAGCTAACTGAGCATGGTATCAAAATTATCGGAACATCTTTCGAGAATATGGATATAGCTGAAGACCGTGGTCGTTTCTCTGATTTATTAAAAGAATTGGATATTCCTTATCCTCGTTACGGTGTTGCAGAAAATGCTGAAGAAGCAATTGTTGTAGCAAACGAAGTTGGTTACCCGGTATTGGTTCGCCCAAGTTACGTATTAGGCGGACAAGGAATGAGCATTGTAATCAACGATGAAGACCTTGAAAAAGCAGTAGTTAAATTATTGGGCGATTTACCTGGAAACAGGGTTTTAATCGACCACTTTTTAGATAGAGCAGAAGAAGCAGAATCTGATTCGATTTCTGATGGTGATGATGTTCACATTGTAGGTATGATGGAACACATTGAGCCGGCAGGTATTCACTCTGGAGATTCATTCGCAGTATTACCAACGTTTAGCTTACCTGAAAAGGTAACTAAATCAATGGAAGAATACTCAATTAAAATTGCGAAAGCTTTAAATGTAATCGGATTATTAAACATTCAGTTTGCGATTAAAGATGAGAAAGTTTACGTAATCGAAGCGAATCCGAGAGCATCTCGTACGGTTCCTTTCATCGCGAAAGCTTATGATGTTCCTTATATCAACATCGCTGCTAAAATTATGTTAGGTGTAGCGAAATTGAAAGACTTCACTATCGAACGTAAGCTTAAAGGTTATGCAATTAAAGAACCGGTTTTCTCTTACGAGAAATTCCCTGAAGTTGCTAAGGAATTAGGTCCGGAAATGAAATCTACTGGTGAAGCCATTCGTTTCATTAAAGATTTGGAAGACCCTTACTTCCGTAAGCTTTACAAAGACAAATCAATGTATTTGAGCAAATAATAACAAAGGGCGATGGAAACATCGCCCTTTTTGTTTTTTATGAGTTGGCATTTCAACCTTAAATCTCTTTTGTAGCGTTTAATCTAAAATCTACGTTTTGATTAAAAAAACAACTATGAAAAGGAATCTTAATGTATTAGTCTTATTACTAGCCTTTGCCATCAGTGGTTGTAAAAAAGAAGGGATTGAACATCGTAAGGAATTTGATAAAAGCTTTGAAATCTGGCTTAATTTTAAAGCCTCTGCGAGCAATTATTATAAATATCAATTGGTTACTAATTCATGGACAGGCTCATCTACGCAAACTACAATAACTGTAAAAGGTGGCAAAGTTATACAGCGAGCGTATATTGCTAAAACAGTTAATCAACCGGCTAATGTAATCACTATACATGAAGAGTGGGAGGAGAACGAGCAAGAACTAAATAGCCACAAAAATTATGGGCTAATTTTAACGCTCGATGAAATTTATGAAAAAGCAAAAACTGAATTATTAATAAAAAGAGATGATGTGGAAACATCCTTTGAAGCCAAAAATAATGGCATGATGTCTAGTTGTGGTTACATACCCAAAAACTGTGCTGACGATTGTTTTAAGGGATTCAGTATCTCCTTTATTGAGCGGATTTAATATGGGATTTTCAATCGTTAAGCCTGCTCCATACTCTGCTACAACTAACGTTTTTACTGGTTAAAACTAGCAGTTTATTTATTCTTTAATATGAACTTTATAAATAAAAATGGTCTGTGACTACACAGACCATGGGGTAAAATTATAGCGTTTTATTACCATCCGGCTTCAACCGAAGGCCTATTAATCTAATTTTTCATTCTATTTTGTTCAGATTCAGAACCTGTAGAACGACGGCGAGCAGGCTTGATTTCATTTTTACCAAATCGGTAAGTGAAACTTATTCTACCAATTTGGCTTTCGTTTTTCTGGCGAACCTCGTATTTTAAGCCAGGATAACCACTCGATAAATTATTTTTGTAAGTGTTAAATATATCTGATAGAGCCAGCTTTAAACTTGCTTTTTTATTCATTAGGGATTTACTCAAACCAGCATCAATAGAATATCTTTCTTTAAGTTTTAAAGTACCATAATCTAATGGTGATTCGTAGCTACCATTTAACTCTGCTGTTAGGCCACTAACTATGGTAAAACTTTGTTGCGATTTAAATTGAAACGAAGTTTTGCCAGTTTTTAATGCTTGTCCGGCTAAATCGGGTGCTTCAAAACTTAGATAGAAAATGTTTAGGTTATTGTTCATAGACCACCATTTTGCTATCGTTACCGGAATATTCAAATTTGCATTATAACTGATATTTTTAGCAAGATTCGCATTGGTTTGATATAATGCTTTTTGAGCCTCATTTGGTAACAAAACTTCCGTGATTACATCAGTTGTTTTACTATAACCCACTGATAACATATACTTCTGCATTAAGGTATAACTCAACTCTAAATTGTTAGTATATTGAGGTTTTAGAAACGGATTACCTTGATTGTATGTGTATTGGTCTAAGTAATAAATGAAAGGATTCAAGGCATCGTAGCTCGGGCGGTCAATTCTTCTGCTGTAAGAGAAACCTAACTGATTGTTTTTTGAAAGTGTTTGTTGAACAAATAAGGTTGGAAAGAAATCCCAATAACTTCTTTCTACAACTGTATTCGTTGTAATTAAGTTCCCTTTAGAGTTGGTTTGTTCTACTCTTAAACCAAGCTGAATACTTGTGTTTTTAAACTGTTTATTTAGGTTTGTATATGCAGCATTTACATTCTCATCATAAACAAATTGGTTACTTCGGCGAGTATCGTTTTGCCAAATATTATTTAAAAGTTCTTCAGCCTGCAAATCATTGTCGGTTTTAACCCAACTACTTTTTAACCCAGCCTCAAGCTTTATCGTTTTGCTTAAAGCAACATTGTAATCAACTTTAAATGCTTTAATGTCAATTTTAGAAGGCGTGTTATTTCTAGTATAATTTATAGGGCGAATTCTATTCCCATTTGCAAACAAGTAGTCGTTTGTATAATCTGAACCATCATTTCCACTATATTTTGAATAATCAAAATCTGCAGAAATTTCTGAACCAGCAGTATCTAAAATCGACTTATAATTAAGGTTATATGCAATATTATTATACTTGTTGGTTTGCAAACTGGTAGATGCTAGTGTAGAATCTACTGTTTGAAAAGATGGGCCAATTAATGTGTTATTCGTTGCAAACTCTGTTCCGCTGTTGAAATAACCATTTACCAACAAACCGATAGTGTTTTTCTTATCTATAAAATAATCCAAGCCTGCTTTAAAGTTATTGTTCTGTTGTTTTCTATTGCTTAAACCATCTTGCATAAAATATGTATCGGGCGTGCCGTTTGAGATCCGGTCGATAGCAATTGTATTTTCACGTTTGGTTCTGCCATAATTATAATTTCCAAAAAGGTTTAATTTTTCTGTTCTATGATTAAGATTTAACCCTGCGTTTCCTCTAAAGTTTTTTCCGTATCCAGCGGTCGCATTTACACTTCCGTTTGTACCGCCTGCTTTACTTTTTTTGGTTTTGATATTGATAATGCCTGAATTACCAGATGCATCGTATTTGGATGATGGGTTTGTAATCAGTTCGATAGTCTCAATCTCCGAGCTTTGCATATTCCGCAGTAAATTTGCTACATCTGCACTGCTCATATAAGTTTGTTTACCATCAAGCTGAATTAAAACGCCTTGTTTTCCCTGCATGGAAATATTGTCATTTTGATCGACGGAAACACCAGGAGCTTTTTGTAAAACTTCCAACGCATTAGAGCCCGTCATAACAGCACTGCTCGAAACATTCATTACCACTTTATCCATTTTTCTTTCGATTAATGGTTTGGTTACAGCAATGGTAACTTCCTTTAAATTTTGAGAAGTAGATACTAGTTGAACCGAACCAAAATCTGCTTTCTGATTCTCTTCTGCAATCGTTACAATTTTACTTTTGGTGGTTTTGTAGCCCATATTGCTGGCTTTATAGAAATAACTTCCTTTGCTTGCTACAGCAAAACCGAAAGCACCATTCTGGTCTGTAAAACCTGTTTTTACAATGCTGGAATCGGCAGCTTTATAAAGCACAACTGTTGCATAATCTACAGGTTTTTTATTTTCATCGAGGATAGTGCCCGTAACATTTGGTTTCGATGTCGTCTGCGCATATAAGTTGCCTGTAAAGAGCAAAGCAATCATTATTATGGATAATTTGTAAATAGTTTTCATTGATTTTAGGTCTTATTAATTTAAAAAATTCGGGCAAAAAGATTTCTATAACGCATGTGCATACGCTTTCCAATTTTTTGCTCTCTTATTTTAAAGTTTAGCACAGAAACGAACGGTTTCTGTTGTTTAGTTATAAGTAAGACGACCGTTTTTTTAAAAGGTTACAAGGTTTTTAAAAAAAGAATATAAACTTTAATCGTTATTATAATTTGAAATTGATTGTCAGAGGTTTATGGCTATTGCAGTCCTTCCTTTTGCTTCAATCTTTTAAAATAGCTTATTTCGCTTTGGAAATATCTTTTTCATAGCCGAGTAAGTAGGAGAGGTAACTTCTGCAGTTTAAAAGAATTTCCTCTACTGTCAGGCTTAAATAACAAAGTAAATATTCTCGAAATAGCAGACACCAAAAAGCCGTTGATTATTAGGGTATCAAAACCTAATAATCAACGGCTCCTTATTCAAAAATTATGATTTTATTTCATGCCAAGAATGTCCACGCCCTGTTCAAAAACAAGATCAACAGGAATGTTTTTTCTTGTTAATCTATCTAAATCTTTTTGCAATTCTGCCGATATATTAGCTTTTTCTTTTTGAGCTTTTTCAACTGCAACTTTGTCTCCATTACCTTGAAGTGTGATTATGAATGCGCTTAAATCGTTCATAGCAGAAGCAAATTTTTCGAAGTTTACTTTGTAAGTTCCCTTTGCTGTACGTTCAAAAGCGCCTTTTTCTTTAAAATAGTTAAAGCATTGCATATTGGCTTTACCATGCGCTTCTGAAACGCCAAAACGCACCGAACGTAAAATACCCGCCATAAAAGTGGTGTAGTAATCTTTAATATCACCTTGCAATTCGCCTTTTTTAAGCAAGCCAGTTACCATGTATAAACCTAAAATATCAGCTTTGCCTTCTTCTAACCAGCTGTATTGTTCTTTCAAAGCTGCACGAACAAATCCTTTACCAGTAATTGTTTTCTTAATGCCTAAACCATGTGCAACTTCATGAAACATTACGTTTGCAAAAAAGGCATCGAACTTGATGTATTTCTGTTGCTCAGCATCGATTAGTTCTTTAGAAATAGGTACTAATATTTTCTCAAATTTTGCCTGCATTGCATTTTTAAGCTGCGAACGGCGGGTTCCTTTTTCCTGTTGAATTTTCTCGTCGTTTGGTAAATTAACAGCGATGGTTTTAGAGCCTGCATTGCAATCGCCTGCGTAATAAACAACATCGTAAGCATTTAGTTCAGAGTCAGTTCCTGGTGTTTCTGTTTTGTATTTTGCAGCAACAGGTAGGTTTTTCTGTAATTCTGGAAGCATTTTTACATATTTAGCTAAACGCTTACTCCATTCTTTGTCTTTAATTAGCACATAAGATTCGTAGCTTGTACGGGCATTAAAAAGCTTGTCTTCGTAGTTTTCGATTGGACCAATAATAATATCTAAACCATTGGTTTTCATATCTAACCAAGCGTAATCACTTGCTGTAAAATTGTCTGTTACTAATGCATCAGCTCTAAGGTTTAGATACTTTTTTAAGCCAGAATCCTCTGCTACTAAAGCGGCTTGTTTTAATAAAGAAGATGCTTTCTGTAACTCAGACGCGAATAAAACATGATATGGTATTGTGCTTAACTTTCCTGTGCTGTCTTTCCTAATTACCGAGTAGGCACCAAACTTATCCGCCAACGTCGATTTTTCTATTTCTTCTTTGCTTATCCCGTAAGGATAAAATGAAGCGCCTTCTGGTTTAGTACCAATTCCTGTAACAAAAGGTTTGTCGTTATTTAATCTATCCCATGGGCCATAATTAATGTTAACGAAATCTCTTGTTTTCTCATCCTTAATGGTTGCGAGCAAACTGTCGCGTTGAGGATAAGCTTGTTTCCAGTATAACTCATCCATAATTTCCGCAGCCTGAATTAACAGAGGCAAAACTTTACGATCGTTTACACTAAGTTGATTAATGTTAGTTGTTAATTTTACCCTTTCGTAAATTGGTAAACGCTGGGCAACATATTCAGTTAAGCTATCTTTTTGGATAATAACTTTTGTCTTATCATCCTTAGATGGAGCAGTATTATTACATGCAAAAAATAAAGCTGCAGCTATTGCAAGAGCTGATAATAATATATTTGTTTTGTATAAATTTTTCATTGTTAAATTATATCGCCGCTAAATTAGTAAAATTTAAAACCTTTGTATAAAGTTTGATGTAAAGGATATACTTTAACATAACTTTGTACCTTCATTCCTTTAATAAAAACATTATGCTATTAACAATTATTACAAAAAATCGTTTATCACTTTCCGTTCTCCTGATTCTTTTTATTTCAGCGTGTAGTACCAATAAATATGCCGTTACCGAAAAGGTTTATAAAGAGAAAGCAAAAGGGTTTTCGAAAATTATAATGGCAACCCCACCCGAAGGTCAGCTTTATGATTCTGTTAATGCTGCTAACCAGCAATGGATTGGTTCTGTAAACTTTGGAATTCGTAAACCAAATTTTGTTATTATTCATCATACGGCTCAAGATAGTTTGGCTCAAACCATTAAAACATTCCATTCTACTAAAGCGGCTACGAGTGCGCATTATGTAGTAAGTCGTGATGGGAAAGTTGTGCATATGGTTAATGATTATTTACGTGCTAACCACGCAGGAATAAGTAAATGGGGAAAGGATACAGATTTGAATTCTTCATCAATTGGTATCGAACTAGATAATAACGGAACTACAGATATTTGGCCTGATGCACAAATTAATAGTTTGATTAAGCTATTAACTACTTTAAAGAAAACTTATAATATTCCAACTGCAAACTTTATTGGCCATGCAGATATTGCGCCTAAGCGTAAACCAGATCCAAATAATTTTCCCTGGAAAAAATTGGCCGTTAAAGGTTTTGGCTATTGGTATGACGATGTACTTGTAAATCCGCCAGTTGATTTTGATACTACAAACGCGTTGAAACTGATGGGCTATGATACCAGTGATTTAGGTGCCGCTATTATTGCATTTAAGCGTCACTTTATTCAAACCGATCTGTCTCCAAAACTAACGCCAGTTGATATTTTGGTTCTTTATAATGTTTACACGAAGTATTAAAGAGGTTCTGTTACAGAAACAAAGAAATCACAGGGAAATTTTGTGGTTTCCAAGTCTCGCAAATTCAGCTAACTAGTGTCGAAAATAGTCCGTGTAAATCTCCCTTATCTTCGGTGTATTTAAGATAGATTTTGTGTTCTCATGCAATATTTAAGCATAAAAAAACACGGATAAATATAGATTTATCCGTGTTCTTCTGTGGTGCGCCGGGCATGGCAATCAACTATAGGGTTAAAGTCCCGAACACGCTTAGCAGTAGGAAGTGTTAGCCAGAGACAAGGGTGTCGTGGGTGACTGCGAAT